>CAYSIN010000156.1:0-2743 GCA_964431135.1 uncultured Bacteroidales bacterium | reverse complement strand
ACTTTTCCCTTAGAGGATACGAAAGGCAACTTCCTGCTGGAATTCATTGAATACAGTGTGTTGCAAGAGAAATATTCCCTGGAAGAATGCCGCGAGAGAAACCTGACCTACCAGGCACCATTAAAAGCAAAAATGCGGTTGAGTATTTTTGAAACTAATGAAGATATACGCGAGCATAAAGATACTTTGGAACAGGAAGTATTCTTAGGTGAAATTCCTTTGATCACCGAACAGGGCACCTTTGTAATAAATGGTGCCGAAAGAGTAATTATATCACAGTTACAGCGTTCCCCGGGGGTATTTTTTTCGGAAGAGAAGCACCCCAGCGGAAAAACGCTCTATTCTGCAAAAGTGATACCTTACAGTGGTTCCTGGCTGGATTTTGATATAGATATTCACGATGTTATGTTTGTTCATATAGATAAAAGACGTAAACTTCCCGTTACAACTCTTTTCCGGGCTATCGGAATTTCTACTAATGAGGACTTGAGAAAGACATTCTATAAATCTGAAAGATTGAATTTGAAAGAAGCAAAAGGCAGGCATTTATATGCTGATATCTATGAACCGGATAATCCTACACCGATAGCATTAGCTAATGAACAGGTGACGGATACACTAATTAAAATCCTTACGGAAAAGCAAATTGGTAAAGTGGAAGTGATTGAATACGATTATGAAATTGCCAGAAAAGTGCTGGAGAACACTTTGGCAAAAGACCCTACTACCAATCAAGAAGAAGCTCTGAAAAAAATATACAGCTTAATTCGCCCGGGCGAAGATGCTCCTCTGGAGGCAGCCAAACAACTTGTAGATAGAATGTTTTTTAATGAAAAACGCTACAATTTGGGAGAAGTAGGTCGTTACAAAATCAATACCCGCTTAGGAATTGATGTTGACCCCACAGTGAAGACCCTTACCGTTGAGGATTTTGTGCATATCTTTATAACTCTGATTAATATCTATCACGATGAAGATGAAGTAGATGATATAGATAATTTGGCAAACCGCAGAGTTCGGACTGTAGGAGAATTGCTGCAAGAACAATATACAATAGGAATGGCTATGGTTTCCAGAATAATTCAGGAACGGATGGCTATTTCCAATATTGACGAAATTACCGTTCACGATTTGGTGAATAGCAATGCCCTAATTTCCGTTGTGCAGTCATTTTTCTTAACCGGTCAGCTCTCTCAATTTATGGAGCAGACAAATCCCCTGGCTGCCTTAAGACATAAGCGTGCTTTATCTGCATTAGGTCCTGGTGGTTTGGCTCGCGAAAGAGCCGGTTTTGAAGTACGAGATGTGCATTCTTCGCACTATGGAAGAGTTTGCCCCATTGAAACACCTGAAGGACCTAATATCGGTTTAATTGTTTCTCCTGCAATTTATTCCCGCATTAACCATTTGGGCTTTATAGAAACTCCCTACAGGAAAGTGAAAAATGGTTGCGTTACAGATGAATATGAATATTTGGATGCCTCTCAGGAAGAGAAATATATTATCGCTCAAAGCGATGTGCATTTAGACGATAATCGCAGAATAACGGATGAGATAATTTTTGCCAGAGACCGGGGTGACTTTGTGCAGGTTAGCCCTAACAGCGTGCAATATATGGATGTAGCTCCTCAACAGATGGTTTCTGTTTCAGCGGCTATGATTCCGTTTTTGGAACATGATGATGCCAACCGTGCCTTGATGGGTTCCAATATGCAACGCCAGGCAGTTCCATTAATCAATCCCCAGGCACCTGTAGTTGGAACAGGTATGGAAAAAATAGTTTCTATGGATACTTCTTCCATAGCAGTTGCCCCCTATGATGGAATTGTTACTCAAGTTACTTCTGCCTATATAGATTTGAAACCAATAAACGAAAAAGATGAAGCATATTACCTTTCTACAGGTAATCGTATTCATCTGAAGAAATTTGTAAGAACTAATCAGGATACCTGTACCAATCAACGACCCATTGTGAGCGTTGGAAATATCGTGAAAAAGGGTCAGCCCATTTCCGATGGCGCCTGTGTGGAGGATAACCGTTTAGCGCTTGGTACCAATTTACTTGTTGCCTTTATGCCCTGGTATGGATATAATTATGAAGATGCGGTTATCTTAAGTGAAAAAGTGGCACGCGAGGATACGCTCACTTCCATTTATATTGAAGAATTGGAAGTTCTGGTGCGGAATGTGAAAAACGGAAGAGAAGAACTGGCTTACGATATACCCAATGTTCCGGCACAGGCATTAAGAAATTTGGATAAAACAGGTATAATCAGAGTGGGAAGTGTAATTCATGCCGGAGATATAATTGTGGGTAAGGTTACTCCCAAAAGTGTGGAAATTGACCCCTCTCCGGAAGAAAACCTGATGCGAGCTTTATTTGGAGACCGGGCTGGAGATTTTACCAACAGCTCTTTAAAAGCCAAACCCGGTATGGAAGGTGTAGTAATAGATGTAAAGGTTTTTTCTCGTTTGGAAGAAGGCAGCGATTTGGAAGAAGAAAATGAAGACAAGGTAGAGAAACTGAAAGACGAATTAGCTTTACGCCGTAGTAAAATTGAAGAATTTAAAGAAGAAAAGCTGGCTTCTGTCCTGGTAGGACAAATAGCCAAAAACATCTGGGATGAAAAAAGCAATGTTCCCTATATCGTTCCTGGAAAAAAGATCACGAAACAGGACATAAAACGCATAAACTTCAAAAAGCTTGATCTGGATGTGGAACTGGTTGAAGATAGAGAAGTGA
>CAYSIN010000155.1:0-2743 GCA_964431135.1 uncultured Bacteroidales bacterium | reverse complement strand
ACTTTTCCCTTAGAGGATACGAAAGGCAACTTCCTGCTGGAATTCATTGAATACAATGTGTTGCAAGAGAAATATTCCCTGGAAGAATGTCGCGAGAGAAACCTGACCTACCAGGCACCATTAAAAGCAAAAATGCGGTTGAGCATTTTTGAAAATAATGAAGATATTCGCGAGCATAAAGATACTTTGGAACAAGAAGTATTCTTAGGTGAAATTCCTTTGATAACCGAACAGGGCACATTTGTTATAAATGGTGCCGAAAGAGTAATTATATCTCAGTTACAGCGTTCTCCCGGGGTATTTTTTTCGGAAGAGAAACACCCCAGTGGAAAAACACTCTACTCTGCAAAAGTGATACCTTACAGCGGTTCCTGGCTGGATTTTGATATAGATATTCACGATGTTATGTTTGTTCATATAGATAAAAGACGTAAACTTCCCGTTACAACTCTTTTCCGGGCTATCGGAATTTCTACTAATGAGGACTTGAGAAAGACATTCTATAAATCTGAAAGATTGAATTTGAAAGAAGCAAAAGGCAGGCATTTATTTGCCGATATCTATGAACCTGATAATCCAACACCTATTGCTATAGCTAATGAACAGGTTACGGATACCCTAATTAAAATCCTTATGGAAAAGCAAATTGATAAAGTGGAAGTGATAGATTACGCTTATGAAATTGCCCGAAAAGTGCTGGAGAACACTTTAGCAAAAGACCCTACTACCAATCAAGAAGAAGCTCTGAAGAAAATATACAGCTTAATTCGCCCGGGCGAAGATGCTCCCCTGGATGCAGCCAAACAACTTGTAGATAGAATGTTTTTTAATGAAAAACGCTATAATTTAGGTGAAGTAGGTCGTTACAAAATCAATACCCGCTTAGGGATTGATGTTGACCCCACAGTGAAGACCCTTACCGTTGAGGATTTTGTTCATATTTTCAAAACTCTGATTAATATCTATCACGATGAGGATGAAGTAGACGATATAGATAATTTGGCAAACCGCAGAGTTCGGACAGTGGGAGAATTGCTGCAAGAACAATATACGATAGGAATGGCTATGGTTTCCAGAATAATTCAGGAACGGATGGCTATTTCTAATATTGACGAAATTACAGTTCACGATTTGGTGAATAGCAATGCACTTATTTCCGTAGTGCAGTCGTTTTTCTTAACTGGTCAGCTCTCTCAATTTATGGAGCAAACAAATCCCCTCGCTGCTTTAAGACATAAGCGTGCTTTATCTGCATTAGGACCTGGTGGTTTGGCTCGCGAAAGAGCTGGTTTTGAAGTGCGAGATGTGCATTCTTCACATTATGGAAGAGTTTGCCCGATTGAAACACCTGAAGGACCTAATATCGGTTTAATTGTTTCTCCTGCAATTTATTCCCGCATTAACCATTTGGGCTTTATAGAAACCCCCTACCGGAAGGTAAAAAATGGTTATGTTACAGATGAATATGAATATTTGGATGCCTCTCAGGAAGAGAAATATATTATAGCCCAAAGTGATGTGCGTTTAGACGATAACCGTAGAATAACGGATGATATAATTTTTGCCAGAGACCGGGGTGACTTTGTGCAGGTTAGTCCTAACAGCGTGCAATATATGGATGTAGCTCCTCAACAAATGGTTTCAGTTTCAGCGGCTATGATTCCGTTTTTGGAACATGATGATGCCAATCGGGCATTGATGGGTTCTAATATGCAACGCCAGGCAGTTCCATTAATCAATCCCCAGGCACCTATAGTCGGAACGGGTATGGAAAAAATAGTTTCTATGGATACTTCTTCCATAGCAGTTGCCCCCTATGATGGAATTGTTACTCAAGTTACTTCTGCCTATATAGATTTGAAACCAATAAACGAAAAAGATGAAGCATATTACCTTTCTACAGGTAATCGTATTCATCTGAAGAAATTTGTAAGAACTAATCAGGATACCTGTACCAATCAACGACCCATTGTGAGCGTTGGAAATATCGTGAAAAAGGGTCAGCCCATTTCCGATGGCGCCTGTGTGGAGGATAACCGTTTAGCGCTTGGTACCAATTTACTTGTTGCCTTTATGCCCTGGTATGGATATAATTATGAAGATGCGGTTATCTTAAGTGAAAAAGTGGCACGCGAGGATACGCTCACTTCCATTTATATTGAAGAATTGGAAGTTCTGGTGCGGAATGTGAAAAACGGAAGAGAAGAACTGGCTTATGATATACCCAATGTTCCGGCACAGGCATTAAGAAATTTAGATAAAACGGGGATCATCAGAGTAGGAAGTGTGATTCATGCCGGAGATATAATTGTGGGTAAAGTTACTCCCAAAAGCGTGGAGATTGACCCCTCTCCGGAAGAAAACCTGATGCGAGCTTTATTTGGAGACCGTGCTGGAGATTTTACCAACAGCTCTTTAAAAGCCAAACCCGGTATGGAAGGTGTGGTAATAGATGTTAAGGTCTTTTCTCGTTTGGAAGAAGGCAGCGATTTGGAAGAAGAAAATGAAGACAAGATAGAAAAACTGAAAGAGGATTTGGCTTTACGCCGCAGTAAAATTGAAGAATTTAAGGAAGAAAAGCTTGCTTCTATCCTGGTTGGACAAATAGCTAAAAACATCTGGGACGAAAAAAGCAATGTTCCCTATATCGCTCCAGGAAAAAAGATTACGAAACAGGACATAAAACGAATAAACTTCAAAAAGCTTGATCTGGATGTGGAACTGGTTGAAGATAGAGAAGTGA
>CAYSIN010000154.1:0-4250 GCA_964431135.1 uncultured Bacteroidales bacterium | reverse complement strand
GGTAGGTGCATTCATGCCAATACCTACACGACCTGCATTATTATTGTAAATATTGTTTCCATTTTGTGTCCAAACCGAGTTTAACGTATTTCCTGAATAATTAAGACCGTTTCCGGCGTTAATCAGGTTCGAAGGTTGAGTAGGCGACCAGTTGGTTCCATTGTATTGCAATACCTGATTGGCAGTAGGAGCCGTAGTACTTACAGGTAGTCCCTGAATACCGGTAACGGTAAGCGATGCAGTTCCTGTTACATCACCCGAGTGGGCATTATGAGAAAATTCAGTTCCAGAGAGTGTTAGCCCTGTGCCTGCTGTATATGTTGTATTAGTATCCGTAGAACTTATAGTAAAATTAGGATATGAGCCTGTAACAGTAGTTGCACCACTTCCATTTAAAACAACCGTCTGGTCGGGGGCTGTATTTGTAATTACGTTACCAGTGAGACTTATTCCGTTTCCGGCAGTATAGGTTTGCACATTTCCAGCATTTTCAGAATACAGTGCATACGGAACACTCAGCAGTTGCGTTGTTCCCATTTCGACAAAATTGCTGCCACCATTTACATCCAACTCTACTTTGAAAAAATGGGATGCATTGCCCCAATCTATGGCAGAAAATGTTCCCTGCAATACAGTTCCATTGCCAATTGCCAATACAACCAATCCCAAATTGTTTGTGGTGGCAGTTTGTGTTTCAGCATACACTACATTGCCCGAAGCACTGTTTTCGATGATGCTGAATTTAAAAGATACCGATTGATTTTGCAAAATGTTTCCCTGTGCATCACGCACTACTGCCTGATACGAAAAACTTTGCGGTGCCTGTGCAAAACAGAAAAAAGTTGAAAGTTGAAAGTTGAAAGTTAAAAGTAGTACTAACACTACTTTGCCGAATGACTGTTTATTTTTTTTCATAGAAATATAATTTTAATTGGTTATTTAATGCAAAATTACATAAAATTTTAGATAATTTAGCGAATGAATTTATTTTTTATTTTCTTTTTGATTTTTAATGACTAATTGCCTGTAGTTCAGTTGAAAGTTGAAAGTTAAAAGTAGTACTAACACTACTTTGCCGAAATAATTTTTATTCATATTCATAATTTTTATAATTTATTATGTAGCAAAATTAAACCAAATATTTTATAAAAAAAATAACTCTTTTTGTAAATATTACTATAATATTGAATTATAAAGAATTTCTATAGGATGTAATGCTTGAATACCTGTACCATCTTTTATTTGTTGACGACAACTGGTACCATTGGCACAAATAATACTATCTTTACTTAATTTTCTGATTTCTGGAAAAAGAGTTAGTTCTCCGATTTGCATGGACAGTGAATAATGTTCCTTTTCCATGCCAAAACTGCCTGCCATACCACAACACCCGGAAGGTATTTCCTTAACAATATAATTTTGTGGAATACTTAACACATCTAATATATCTTGTTTGTTTGCCATAGACTTAAACTGGCAATGGATATGAACATAGATATTGGCAGACGCATTGGTAAATTGAGATGATTGAATAATTCCTTTTCTCCATTCATTTGCAATAAATTCTTCTACAGTAAAAACATTTTTTTCCAATGAATGGAATATAGATTTATATTTTTTTTCTAACAATTCTGGATATTCATCCCTGAATGTTAAAATAGCCGATGGTTCAATACCAAGCAATATACTCTCGGGTGGTAACAACTGTATAATTTTTTTAACATTATTTTGTACAATTTTTTTGGCTTTTTTTAACAGCCCTTTTGAAATATACGTTCTTCCACTTTCCATAGGAGGCAATACACGGACACGATATCCCAAACATTCCAACAACAATACTGTTTTTATACCTGTAGGCACATCCAGAAAATTGGTAAATTCATCATTAAAAAGAAAGACCTCACGTTGTAGTTCATCATTTTTATTTTGTTTTTTGAACCATGTATGGAATGTTTGCTTGGAGATGGAAGGGATAGACCGTTTATTTTCAAGATGAAGTATTTGTTTTATTAAAGACGAAGTTAATTTATTTTTTATAAAGAAGTTCGTAATCGGTGGAAAAAGGCTTCCAACTTTATATATTTTTGCAATGTTAGCAACCGTCAACGAACGAAGTGGTATGCGGTGTTTATCGTAATAATGTTGCATAAACTCCGCCCTAAATTTTGCCATGTCAATATTTGATGGGCATTCGGATTTACAGGCTTTGCACGAAAGGCATAAATCAAGAATCTCGTATAATTCTTTGCTGTCAAACGGCTTTTTTGTTGTACTGATGATTTCTCTGAGCATGTTGGCACGGGCGCGTGTTGAGTTCATTTCGTTTTGGGATGCCATATAAGTCGGGCACATAGTTCCACCCATTATGTTACTTTTTCGGCAGTCGGCAGAACCATTACATTTCTCAATGGCTGAAAGATAATTTCCATCACCCGTATAATCAAAATATGTTTTTTCAGAATCAGCATCATAGTTATACTCGTCGTGAAAACGCAAGAATGTATTCATAGGCGGAGTATCAATAATTTTACCGGGATTAAGAATATTTTTTTTATCCCATAATTGTTTAATGTTTTTAAGTAATGGATATACCTCTTCACCCAACATAAAAGGAATAAATTCGCCCCGTAAACGCCCGTCGCCATGTTCCCCACTAAGCGAACCCCTGTATTTTTTTACCAATTTGGCAGTTTCTTCGGCTACTTGCCTGAATAATATTTTATCATTTTTTGATTTTAAATTTAAGACGGGACGCAAATGAATCTCGCCACTGCCAATATGTGCATAGTGAACACAAGACAGCCCAAAACTTGCAATCATTTGTTCCATATCTGCCATATATGCTTCAAGAAACTCAGGATGAACAGCAGTATCTTCAATCACAGCCACAGGTTTTCTATCACCTTCCATATTGCTTAATACTCCCAGCCCTGCCTTTCGTAAATTCCAAACTTTGGCTGTATCTTTTCCAGTAATAAGCGGAAACGCATATCCCCATTGATTCTTTTTCAATTCATCTATCAAAAGTTGAGATTTCGTTTCAATGGTCTCTTTATTTTTCTCCACAAACTCAATAATCAAAATAGCAGCAGGGTCTCCTTCTACAAAAAAACTGTTTTTTTTCTGTTCTATGTTAGCAGATGCAAGTTTTAAAATGGTATTGTCCATAATTTCTATGGAGGTAGGTTGATGTTTCAAGGCAATAAGATTTGCCTTATAAGCATCTTCCATTTTTTCCAAATGAACACACAATAAACCAACGTTATTATAAGGCTTTTCTACAAGATTCAACTTGGCTTCAGTAATAAACATAAGTGTTCCTTCGCTACCGGCAATCAGTTTGCAAGGATTAAAACCATTATTGGATTGTTCAGAAAAAATTTCATTATCAAGGAGCAAATCTAAGGCATAGCCCATATTACGCCGTTGCAATCGTTGGTCGGGATAATTTTCTACAATCCGTTTTTGATTTTCCCTGTTGGATAATATTTCACTGAATTGACGATATATTTCCCCTTCAAGGTTTTGCAAGCGACATTTTTCTTCAAATGTTGTCTTGTCAATACTTTTAAACTCAACAGGAGAACCATCACTTAAAAATCCTTTTACTTCGAGCAAATGATGGCGTGTGCTGCCATATATAAGTGAACGGGCACCACAGGAATTGTTCCCAATCATTCCGCCAATGGTACATCGATTAGAGGTGGATGTTTCTGGTCCGAAAAATAAATTATCGGTAGAAAGTGTTTTGTTTAATTCATCCAGAACAACACCCGGTTGAATGCGTACCCAATGTTCCTTTTTATTTATTTCAATTATTTTATTCATATACTTTGAAACATCCACCACAAGCCCGCTACCTACTACCTGTCCAGCAAGTGATGTTCCGGCACCACGCGGTATCAAAGGTATCTTATTTTTATTTGCCCATAAAATCAATTGTAAAATATCATCATCATCTTTTGGAAAAGCAACACCTAATGGCAATTCTCTATAAACAGATGCATCGGTAGCATATAAGATACGATATGTTTTTTGAGTATATAATTCGCCATGTAGCAACGCAGAAATTTCTTGATATGTAATACTCATTTGTTTTTTTGCAAAGATAGAAATCTATTTGAATATACAAAAGTAGTAAAAAAGAGTTACTCACTAAATTTTGTTTTTGGACAATAGAAACCAATAAAAAACATTTGTAACTATTCACCCCGTCATTGCGAGGGAGGAACGCACGAAGCAATCTCAAG
>CAYSIN010000153.1:0-4316 GCA_964431135.1 uncultured Bacteroidales bacterium | reverse complement strand
AGTTGCAACATTTTTCGCTAAAAGTCTCGTCATTGCTGACGAGATAAATAATTTCATATAAAAACGACATTATATAATTCATATTTAATAGGATAGATACTTTTTAAAGGACGACTAAATAGTCGCTTCTTTAAAAATCGTTTTTTATTTTATACTTTCTAAGGACATCTGATTATAAGTCCATATAACAGCCTTATGCTGTATTATGAATCAGTCAGGTAATAATATGACTCTCAAAATTAGTTGCTTGTAACCATATAAAATATTCTTCCAAAAATTTTTGCAATACAGGAAATGCTTTGACAGAATCATGAAACACGATGACAGAATGGTTCACAGTGTGCTTTTTTAAATTTTCTAAAAAAAGACTATTTTTTTCTAATGGTAAATAATCTTTCGAAAGATAATTCCAAAAAACAAGGTTAACTTTTTTATGAAGATATAACCATTGCAGGGGTGTAATTTTTCCATAAGGAGGACGGAACAAGGATGTGGGTATTATTTTTTCACCCTGTTTTGCGTTTTGAATATATTTATGGAGTGGCGTTTTCCATCCGTTTAAATGTTCAAAACCATGATTCCCTACTGCATGCCCGTTAAACAGTATTTGACGAAACAAGTCGGTATATTGTGCCACATGAGTACCTGTGCAAAAAAAGGTAGCATGCAAATGATATTGGTTTAATAACGACAACACCCAAGGAGTAACCTCGGGTGTTGGACCGTCATCAAATGTTAAATAAATATTATTCTTCGTATGATTGTTCATATTCAGCCGCTGATGGTGTCTGATTCTGAGGATATACAGTTAAGAATTTTTCGTAAAAGATTTTCATTTGGTCTTCCAATTGTTTTGAAATCTTTTTTAATGAAGATAAATCCTTATTGCTATTGTTAGGCGTTTCCTGTGAGTATGTATTGGCAATGCGTCCCAGTTCATTATAAACAGTCAGAGAACGCCGTGCATCATAAGAAACCGTTTGTGCTTTTTTGGCATCAAGAGATAAAAAGAAATTCAGTTCTTGTTCGGTCATAATCCGCATGTCATTTAAAATATCCATGCCTTTTTTAATTTCATTGGCTTTAAAATAATCTTCTAACAAACCAATAACAAATACATTGTAAGGAACAGTTTCCTTAGGAATCGTTTTCATGCAAAAGTCAAGTGCTTTGACAGCCGAATCGTGTTTACCTTCCATAATCAAAGCATTGGCAAGGCGAGCAAAGATATTGCGGAAATTCATAATCATCCGCAAGTTATTTTCGTCAAGATAAACATCTTTGTGATTGATATTTCCCCAAGCATACTTATTCATTACATTGTCGTAAAGAATATCGGTATCAATCCATCCTGTCTGTCCGTCAGGATTGCTCAAAGACACAGGGGTCAACCTATATACCAAGCCATCCATACGAAAATACTTTTCAAGATTTATGTAAGCATCGCCAACAGTAATGGCAAAATTGATGGGGCGTTGCCATTTAGTATTATTCAGAATATCCAGAATAGCCAGTTCAGATTTTAAAAGATAACTTTTACTGATTTTCCAATTCAACTGCTTTTCCATATATTTTGCCTGCGATGGCTTGAGTAGTCCCTGCTTCATAACTACAGCAGAATCAACCGGGAAAATAAAGTTTTTGGCGGGTATATAATTAATACTTTCTTCGTTTGAAATTTGTATTTTAGCACTCAGGTCTTCACTTTTTACAAATTCCAATACCTTGCCTATATCCACCGGTGTTTTTATTTGTTCACTGATAGGACAGTATTGACGTCGTTCACCGGCTATTTGTTCATAAGTAAACGAAATAGGAATGGGGTCTGATTCATACTCGCGTTTTTTGGCTTGTAAAATGTACCAGTCGGTATTTAGCAATGAAAGATTAATTACTCGGACATCGGTGCGAATGCCTTCCACTTCTTGGGCATACCATAGCGGAAAAGTATCGTTATCGCCGTTGGTAAACAGAATCGCATTTTTATCGCACGATACTAAATAATCTTTGGCAAAATCACGCGACGTAAATCGGTGTGAACGGTCATGGTCGTCCCAGTTTTGTTTTGCCATTACGTAAGGAACAGCAAAAAAGGAAAGAACGGTTAACGCAATACCCGCTACTACCGGATTTATTTTCTTACTAAGCAATTGCCACAAGGCTGCTACGCCAAGTCCAATCCAGATAGCAAAAGCATAAAACGAACCGGCATAAGAGTAGTCACGTTCTCGCGGTTGATAGGGCGTTTGATTTAGGTAAATAACAATGGCAAGACCCGTGAAAAAGAAAAGCAACAACACTAATACAAAACCCTTGCTTTCACGAAGGTAATGGAAATACATGCCTATCAAGCCAAGCAAAAGGGGCAATAGAAAATAAACATTGTGTGCCTTGTTGTTTTTTAAATAATCGGGAAGCGCATTTTGGTCGCCCAGTCGTGCATTATCAATAAATGGAATACCGCTAATCCAATTGCCATGAATAACATCGCCATGTCCCTGAATATCGTTTTGACGACCGGCAAAATTCCACATAAAATAACGAAAATACATCCATCCTACCTGATAGGAAAAGAAAAATTTAATGTTTTCAAAAAAAGTAGGCTTGTATATTTTTTTTACATTTCCATCGTACCCAACCCAGTTAACGGGAATACCCTTAAAATCTGTCCATGATTTATATGCACTGACATGACTTGATTCCTGACTGTACATTCGGGGGAAAAGCATACTAAATTCAGAATCATAATTCTGTTTTTGACTATGTCCTACTTCAACATATTTGCCATTTTGCTGAATATAAATAGCATCGCCTTGTGTATAGGGTTGTGTACGGTCAAGCGGTGAAACAAATGATTGTCCATAGAATAAAGGTCTGTCGCCATATTGCTCACGATTTAGGTAGGATATCAAGGAAAATACATTGTCCGGATTATTTTCATCTAATGGCGGATTGGCATTAGAACGAATCAAAATTAACGCAAAGGAAGAATATCCAATTAAAATCATCGCCATTGATACTACAATGATATTCAAATATGGTCTAACCGCTTTAAACGTATATAAAAGAAACCAGACCAACGGAATAAAAAGTACAATAAAAACGGGTGATGATATCATCACTGAAATGCCCGAAAAGAACGCAGCAAGCGTAACGGCTGTTACCTGTAATTTATAATTAGCATCTTTCCCAGTGATGTAAATAGCATAGGTAAATAGGGCAATTAATAAAACAACTAGAAAAATCAATCCAGAATCATACGGTAATCCGAAGGAATTGACAAACATGTATTCAAAAAAACCTGCGATTTTGAATATGCCCTGAATCATCCCATACATAACAGAGGCAAGTATAAGAACAGATAATGCAGAAGCCCATAATACACCCTTTACAGTAACTTTTTCAGCATTTCTGAAATAAACCATAAACACAATGGCAGGTATTACCAGCAAGTTGAGTAAATGAATACCAATAGATATACCCATTAACAAGGCAATAAGTATAATATACCGAATGGCATGTTTATCTTTGTAATGTGCATCCCATTTTGTAATTAGCCAAAATACAAGGGCAGTAAGCATGGATGATGAAGCATATACTTCGCCTTCTACGGCAGAAAACCAAAACGAATCGGTAAACGTATATGCCAGCGACCCAATAAAACCACTGCCCAGAATAGCAATAATTTTTCCATTAGTCAATTCTTCTCCTTCTTTTAACAGCATACGTTTTGCAAAATAGGTAATCGTCCAAAAGAGGAAAAGAATAGTCAATGCCGACATAATAGCAGAAAGTGAATTGACCATAAGGGCAACTTTGGTCGGGTCGGAAGCAAATAAGGAAACAAAGCGAGCCAAAATAGCAAAGAAAGGTGCACCCGGTGGATGCCCTACTTCATATTTATACGATGTCGCAATAAATTCGCCACAATCCCAAAAACTAACCGTTGGTTCAATAGTTAACAAATATGTTATGGCGGCTATGATAAAAACAAGCCAGCCCCCGATGTTGTTTAATCGTTTATAATTCATCCTTTAAAATTTTATGGCACGAAGTTACAATAAATATTTCTATACATCATTCTCTTTAAAAAATATTAACATGATTTTAATGCCATTAATCCATTTTGTCTGCTTTATACCGACTTGTTAACAAGTTCATTAAAACAATACGCTTTGCTTTTGGTAACTATTCACCCCCTCTCGTCATTGCGAGCGTAGCGAAGCAATCTCACCATGCAGCCACTTCTTCATATAATACCAAGTTGCGTTCATATATGAAAATAAGTGAAAAGTTCAAAAAATGATGGTACTTTG
>CAYSIN010000152.1:0-4457 GCA_964431135.1 uncultured Bacteroidales bacterium | reverse complement strand
AAATTCTGGAACAATTTTCTTCATGAACCCTACAATGGCATAATTATCAAATGTACTCACCGACGAAATCAGTTCATCAATTTCAGGTAAAATATCCTGATACGAAACCTCAGCCACGTTGGCAATCATAATATTGGGGTGATACGTTGGAAGCGTATTTTCCTTATTATTGAGCAATTCTTCATAAATCTTTTCGCCGGGTCGCAAGCCCGTGAATACAATTTTTATATCCCTACCTTCTATCAGTCCGGCTAACCGAATCATTTTTCGTGCAAGGTCAACAATTTTGACAGGTTCTCCCATATCAAAAATAAATATTTCATTTCCGTTTCCCATAGCACCGGCTTCTAACACCAACTGGCATGCTTCGGGAATGGTCATAAAATAACGCATAATTTCTGGATGAGTAACCGTTACAGGACCGCCATGCTCTATTTGCTGTTTAAATCGTGGTATAACAGACCCCGTAGAGCCCAATACATTTCCAAATCGTGTAGTAATAAATTTTGTATTTGAAATTTTTCCCAGCGATTGACAATACATTTCGGCAATACGTTTGGAAGCACCCATAACATTGGTGGGGTTAACCGCTTTGTCGGTAGATATCATGACAAAACGCTCAATACTGTACTTGTGAGCCATATCTGCCAGTATTTTGGTACCACGCACATTGGTCAAGACGGCTTCGGCAGGATTGCTTTCCATAACAGGTACATGCTTGTATGCCGCTGCATGATATATGATTAACGGCTTATAACGTTTAATGATATAATCGAGACGCTGTTCGTTGGTAATATCTCCTATAATGTATTTGTATTGCTTAAAATGTTCTTTTTCTTCCAGTTCAAGAATAAGTTCGTACATGGCAGATTCTGCCTGGTCGTATAAAATAATAAGTTTAGGATTGAAATGTATGAGTTGAAAAACAAGTTCACGCCCTATAGAACCGGCGGCACCTGTTACCATTACTACTTTGTCACTTATCTGTTCAATTATTTTTTTCTTATCCAATTGAATAATGTCACGCTCCAACAAATCTTCGATACGTATCGGTTTAAGTTGTGTAACATTCAAATCGCCATTGAGCCATGTTTTTATAGCAGGTGCTTCCAGTACTTTTAATCCAAGGTCAATAGATTGCTCTGTAATTTCCTTTTTTCGTATAGTTGACAGTCGATTGTCTGCAATAATCAATTCCGTAATTTTGAGTTTAGGTATAATCGTTTCCATTTGATTTATCGGATAAATTTTTACACCATCAAGCCGCAAGCCATGTTTCTTATTAGTAACATCTATCCATGCCTTTACATGATAAAACATGGTAACATCATTATCAAGCGTATGTTTTATCGTTAACGCAAACGATTCCGTACCCACTATGGCAACATTGGTTGTAACTTTATTTGGATTGGTTAATTCAAGATAATATGCTTTGAGCAACAATCGCAGAAAGACCATCAAAAAAACCGTTGCCATGAACTCGATGATGATAATAGAAAAAGGTATAATAAAAATAGAATGGGTAACATAGGTCAATATATCAATAATAATAAAGATTACACTGCCCCATAGGTTAACGATGACTATTCGTTTGCTGTCTTCAATACCTGTAAATCGAATAATTCCCGAATATAATCGTGCAATAAAATAAATAGAAGCCCTAACAACAAAGACAATGGGCAACACATATTTTAAATACGAAGCCAATTCATAATAGGGAATAGAAAAATTGAATCGAATTAAGTATGCTATGTACAGTGATGCCATACATAAAATCATATCGAGGGTAAAGACAACCCAGCGAGGCGTGTTTTTTCTCAGATTGATAATGTTAACCTTCATGAGTGAAAAATAAGTCGGACAAAGTTAAGGGTAATAATTGAAGTTTTCTACCTGCATCCAACAATTGCTGAATGGCTTTTGTTCCAACACTGCCAAGATTTTTTGAAAAATCATTTACATAAAGATGAATATGTTGCCTGATAACATCGTCGGCAGTTTCCTGTGCATGTTGCTTTATAAAATCTACGGAAGCATTGGGATTTTCAAAAGCAAAAGTTACACTATCTTTCATTAAAGTTGCAATTTTATTTTTCATTTCCTTCTCCAATGAACGCCTCACAGCAATAACACCTAACGGTAACGGCAAATGGTATGTCGATTCCCACATTTCGCCCATATCGACAATTTTTTGCAGCCCTTTTTTCTGAAAGGTAAAACGTGTTTCATGAATAATCACGCCTGCGTCAATTTCATTATCAAGCAGGGCTTCTTCTATTTCATTAAAAAAATATTCATAACATGGTTGTTGTGGATTAAAAAATAATTTTGTTAGTAAATATGCTGTAGTGTTAAAACCGGGGATGCCTATTTTTACATGCGGTATTTCATCCGGATAAATTTTTTTCTTGGAAATAATCAGCGGACCATTCTTATATCCCAATGCCGCACCATAAGGCAATATTTCATATTGTTCCGTAACCATTCCTGCCGCAAGCACACTCAATTTGGAGACATCCAGTTCGGCATGAAGGGCATATTCATTCAACGTTTGAATATCGTTAAAAGTAAAATCCGATTTTATTTTATCCGTTTCTTGAATACGTTTGTTATACCATGCTTCGAACATAAACGTATCGTTAGGACAGGGTGATATGCCTACCGTAATTTCCATTTCACAATTTATGAATAAAATCTTTGACCGTTAACCATACATTATTTACGGCTAAGGGTATATTCCACGAATTTTTATCTCGATTCCCAATACTGTTCGATACGGCACGAAAACAAACCAAAGGTATGTTTAACTGTGAACAAGTATAAAAAACAGCAGCACTTTCGGTGGTTTCTATATCTGGTTGGAAAAGTTCCACCCAACGTTTGGCAGTTGCATCGCTTCCCGTAACAGTATTGACGGTAATTCCCCTGATCGATGGTATATTCGTTAATGCTACTGGTTTGTTAATAAGTTTGCTCATACCTAAAAACTCTGACTTGAATGGTACAAATTTTTCATTATCTTCAAAACCCAAATCGGCAAAATTATCTTCAACCACCTGAACTACACAACCCGTATTATATTTATTGGAGAACGACCCACATATACCCGCATTTATAACTAAATCTGTATCCATGTTCCATAAACAAGTTGATAAACGAAAAGTTGTTTGAACTGAACCCATTCCCGTTACACACAAATCGATATTATGTTCGGATGATTTTATAATTTCATTCATTATTTCCTGATGAATTTCAATATCCGTAGCGACACAAATACAAATGTTCACATTAAAGAGATTTAGTTGCAAAATTACAATTCCTTTTTCATTTTTTAGATAAAAATCATAACTTTATAATTAATTATTCATTTTCTTTGCACAACTTTTTCAACATCATGCGTATGAGATTTGAAGATTTTGACCCCAACGAACAGGAAGGCTTTGCTAAAGTTGAGTTTTATAATGGTACAATTACAGAGGGTTTGTCTCAACATTATAAGGAAGTATTGCGGTTGCTGGGTGAAAATCCAGAGCGGGACGGTTTACTTCAAACGCCCGAGCGCGTAGCAAAAGCATTGCAGTTCCTGACACATGGCTATCATCTTAATCCTAAGGAGATATTAAATTCTGCCAAATTTAAGGAAGATTATAGACAAATGGTCATTGTAAAAAACATTGAAATTTTTTCCTTGTGTGAACATCATATTATTCCATTCATTGGGAAGGCACATGTAGCGTATATTCCCAATGGATATATCACTGGATTAAGCAAAATAGCCCGTGTGGTGGATGCGTTTGCACGTCGCTTGCAGGTTCAGGAACGTCTTACTACACAAATTAAGGAGTGCATTCAGGAGACATTAAACCCGCTGGGAGTAGGTGTTGTGATAGAGGCACAACATCTGTGCATGATGATGCGGGGCATTCAAAAACAAAATAGCGTTACTACCACCAGCGATTTTTCAGGTGCTTTTCTTAAAGAGCCAACCCGCTCCGAGTTTCTTCATCTTATCAGCGAAAAACTGCATTGATATTATTATGGAAACGTATTATTCTATTCGGAAGCAAAGAAGGTGATACAGTTCTTGACCCATTTTTAGGAAGTTGAACCACAGGAGTTGTGGCTAAAAGATTAAAAAGAAACTTTATCGGATTTGAAATATGTCCCGAGTATTTTGAAATAGCCAAAAAAAGAATAAATAGTGCTGCTATTTAGTCGTCCCTTAAAAAGTATCTATCCTATTAAATATGAATTATATAATGTCGTATTTATAAGAAATTATTTGTCTCGTCATTGCTGACGAGACGAGTTTTTTCTTTTGGGAACTTTTTTTACTGTACTATAAATGCTCTTTTTTAAGGTCAGTAAGAGCCTGCATGATAATAGTAAGTTTATTTTTTTATTTAATACCGACTTGCTAACAAGTTCATTAAAACAATTCGCTTCGCTTTTGTTTT
>CAYSIN010000151.1:0-4483 GCA_964431135.1 uncultured Bacteroidales bacterium | reverse complement strand
ATCTCACCTGGAAAGCCAGAGAGTATGATTTTCACACGAAGTTCATCGAGCTGGCGGGAGAGATCAACGATTCGATGCCGTATCACGTAGTGGCAATGGCAATAGATGCCATGTCGATTCAGAAGAAGAGCCTGAACGGCGCGAAAGTGCTGGTTCTCGGAGCTGCATACAAGAAAGATATCGACGATTACAGAGAGTCGCCCTCGCTCAAGATCATAGAGCTTCTGGAGGAAAAGGGAGCCGTTGTGGAATACAACGATGAGTTTATTACCACGCTGAAGGTTAAGGATCGCCTGATGAAGTCGGTGACGTGGAAGAATCTGAAGGACTATGACTGTGTCATTGTTGCGACCAATCACTCATACTATGACTATCAGCAGATTATTGCCGAGTCAAAGCTCGTAATCGACACGCATAATGCCACCGGCGAGAGGAAGAATCCAAAAGTATTTGTGCTGTAGCGGAAGGGCCGCTCTTTAAGGCTTAACCGGGAGCCCTTACGCAGAGATAGATAATGTAGTAACAAAAAAGGAAGTGGTAAGTAATGAACATTCCCATGGTCGATCTCAAGACACAGTATCATAACATCAAGAGCGAGATTGATGAGGCAATGAGCAAGGTGCTCGAGGATTCAGCCTTCATCATGGGACCTGATGTCAAGAAGCTGGAAGAGGAAGTGGCGCAGTTCTGCAAGGTGAAGCACGCCATTGCCGTGGGCTCAGGTACGGAGGCGCTTCATGTAGCGCTGCTGTCGAGCGGCATCGGCCCCGGCGACGAGGTGATCGTGCCGACATTCACCTTCATAGCCACTGCCGAAGTGGTTTCGCTCGCAGGAGCTCATCCGGTATTTGCCGATATTGACGCCGGAACGTACAACATAGATCCGAAGGATGTGGAGAGGAAGATCACCGGCAAGACCCGCGCCATCATACCGGTCCATCTGTACGGCCAGTCTGCCAACATGGATGAGCTGATGAAGATAGCCAGGGCACATAATCTCATTATCATAGAGGATTGCGCCCAGGCGATGGGAGCCCTCTGGAAGGGTACGATGGTCGGAACGATAGGCGATGTGGGTTGTCTCTCGTTCTTCCCCAGCAAGAACCTCGGCGGATACGGCGACGGCGGCATGATACTGACAAACCGGGACGACGTGGCCGAGAAGGCCCGCGCCATCAGAGTGCATGGCAGCAACAAGAAGTATTATCATCACCTGATAGGCGTCAACAGCCGGCTTGATACGCTGCAGGCAGCCATCCTGAGGGTGAAGCTGAGATATCTTGCAAAGTGGAACGACATGCGCAGAGCTGCTGCCGCGCGGTATACAAAGGCGCTGGAAGGCTCAGTCTTTGTGACCCCGGTAACGCATCCCGATGCGACTCACGTTTTTCACCAGTATACGATCAGGACCCCGAAGCGCAACGATCTTCAGAACTATCTGAAAGAAAAGGGCGTGGCGTCTATGATTTACTACCCGCTCTGTCTACACCAGCAGGGTGCATTTGCGCACTTCGGAGGCAAGGAAGGCGATATGCCGGTGGCCGAGAAGGCTCAGAATGAGGTGCTGTCGCTGCCCATGTTCCCGGAGCTGACAGACGGGCAGACGAGCTATGTGGCGGAAATGCTTCACGCTTTTGCGCGCGAAGTTGTTCAGCACGCCTGAGCTCTGGGATCGGAGCTGTAAGCCAGGGCCAGTGAGGCTGTGAAGGAATATCAGGAAGGAGAGCGGCGTGAAAGAGAGATGGTATTCGCTCAGAGAAGCGTCGGTGAAGACCGGAATCCCGATTGAAATGCTGAAGGAAGGTGTTTCCAACGGGGCGATCAGTGAGTGGAAGGAAGTCCATACTCTCCTGGGGCATCAGATAAGAGTCTCCGATGAAGCGATCGCAAAGCTGGTGAAGAAAGCGGAAGGCTCGGGACAGGCAAAGCAGGCTGCTGTGCCGAAGAATGAATCGATTCCTGTATCTCAGCTTGTGGAGCGCTATGAAGAGGCGGTTCACAGGGCCGGATGGCTGGAGGGTCAGCTTGCGTTGCATAAGCAGCAGAGCGCCGATGAGAAGCAGCAGGCCGCAGATGCCGAGGAATCGAGGACTAAGCGGGATCGCGAGCTGGAAGAACTTTCAGGCCGTGTTGAAGAGCGGCTGGCTGCGGCAAGGGCTCTCGAGGCCTCATTCAAGGAGGAGCGCGAAGAGTGGGAAGGCCGCGTCAGAGAGCAGGCCAGGAAGCTCTTTGAGATGGAGCAGCGTCTTAAAACCGCTCTGGAGCAGAAGCAGGCCGAGGAGCAAGCTGCCGCCGGACTCGCGAGAGAGCTGGAAGCGCTGCGCTCAGAGCATCAGCAGCTTCTCAACATGAACGAGGAGCTCACAGGCGCATTGAAAAAGTCACACAGGAAATGGAAGATCTGGAAATAGCTCCGGTGAAATCAGTTAAACAGAGAAAGACCTGAGCATATGCTCAGGTCTTTTTACATGCAATCGCCTGATCTGGCTCTTTTCCGGCTGTCATCCTCTCTGAGGATTTAATCCATGACTTTTCGGAAGGCCTGCCTGGATTGAACCGGCTGCAGGCTGAAGATTCCAGGCGACAAAATCTGGCGGGGCTTTGTCGAATAATCGTCCTTCATCAAAACAGGAATGAACAGACAAAATGTGAAATTTCAGAATTCAGATTTGGTTCGGACTGCTCGATGCGGCCGGGCGTGCTGAAGGATTGGAGTTGAGATATATGCAGAGTGACTCAGGAGCTACGGATGACAGGATGGCCGGGGCAAAAAGCCTTGTCGATGAAGGTATCCGCCGTATGAGGAGGCTGGAAGATGTCGGGGAGTTCGAAGCGGCCATTCAGGAGGCACAGGCCCTGATCGCTTCGATAAAGAGCGATGCCCAGGGTAATGCGCCGGCCCTCACGGCGATCGTCACGAAGGAAATAGCCGGCCTGGAGCGGAGGATACGAGACCGTGATGCCGCACTGCGAAGCCAGAAGAAGGACTTTGTTGTCAACATCGTTCTGCCTTTCTGTGTCGCGCTGCCTGGAATCCTCATGAATATCACGGCTCTTGTCATCAAGCCGGCCATGTGGCAGTCAACTGTCATGGTGGCGAGGGGAGGCTTCTATAAAGGCGTGCCGGCTCATAATACAATAATCCTTCTCCTTGTTTTCATCGTCGTCTATTCGCTTTCGTTTCTCGAGATGGCAGGTGATTTTCTGGGCGGCTGGGCTTCTATGAAGGGCTCTTCCACTCCATCAGAAGGAGAGAAGAAGATAGCCGTGTGGTTTTTGAGGCTGCTGCTGCTTGCCATTCTTTACTTCAGCGCCGTGGCGAATCTGAAAGCATGATCTGTCGCCACGAACATGATGCCGCTGTTCTGATCGGTGAATTGTGAGCGTTGATGGACCCTGCTTTTACCCCAGGAGCAGGGCAGGTGAAAATGTAACATACTGTTAACCCCCTGGCAGATTGACATCACTGCCTGCTGCATTTATCATTATTGTGAAGTATTGTGTTCCTGATTTACTATTTCGTCGATGAGGCGGATCTATGAACAGTATGAGTCCAGAGCCCATGAAGAGCAGCGATGTCATCCGGCAGGCCTGCAGAGAGTTCCGAACCCAAGCGGAGCAAGCCGACGGATGGAAGAAGACCAGCGCCGTGCTTCACGACAGCTTTGAGTCGATTGGCAATGACCTTCGCGCCACCGCTGATGAGAGGGAATGCGCGAGGCTGGCGCTTCAGCTCGAAAAAAACATCGGAGATTCTGAAAAGAAGTCACAGGCCATGTACAGTGCGCTGGACATGATCATCAGCCCTTCGCCATCTCCTATAATAACGGTGCTCAATTCCATGGTAAATCAGATGGCCACTGTCGCCGATGGCTGGAAGAAGACCAGCGCCCTGCTTAGCAAAGGCATAGCTTATCTCGGTGAGCATCCTCAGATGTCCGAAAACGGCAGAGAAATTGCCAGGATAACACTAGACTCATTGAACTCAATCGGGAATAAGGAGCACTGCGGCACAGTGCTGTACGCGGCGCTGGATTCCATAAAAGCCGCCGTCCCGGGGCCAATCGGCACTGCAGTGGCAATGGGCATGTATCCGGTGGCGCAGAAGGCAGATGGCTGGGACGATACTGATGAAGTGCTGCAGAACACCCTCAAGTCAATCAGGGATCATCAGCAGACCAGCGAAATAGAGAAAGCGATTGCCGGCATGGCTCTCGATTCAGTCGCGAAAATAGGCGGCTCTCAGCGCAGGGGTGTCGTGCTTTATGAAGCTCTTGAAGCGTTGAAGTCTGGCGCAGCCGGATCTCCGGGTCAGATTATGGCAGGCACTCTCGATAAGATGGCCATCAAGGCAGATGGCTGGGATGATACTGTCAAGGTGCAGGCAAGCGGGCTGAATACAATAATCAACAGCCCCCTTACTACAGACCGGGAGAGGCTGATCGCAAAGTTTGCCCTGGAGATCGGTGACAGTCAGGGATCT
>CAYSIN010000150.1:0-4668 GCA_964431135.1 uncultured Bacteroidales bacterium | reverse complement strand
TAACGGTCGAGTGTATGTGCCGTAAGGGATTGCGGACTACTTTCCTGTCGAAATACACCGAAGTTTGAGCGGGCTAATATGTTTGAATACCCACTGAAACCCTTATGGCACATACACTTTGTTAGCGTTTCGTTGTTCATTTTTCTCATTATTTCCCTTTCATTTTTGCTGCATAGACTTACTGTCCGAGCGTTTGTGTAGTCAAGCTCTTTTGTAGGTTTTTGGCAATAGCGTTGGCTGGTGCGACCTGCAAAAGTGCTTGACTACGAAGCCTGGGCATTCTAAAATTCGATTGTTATTTGTTGTGTTTCTATATGTTTTAGAGCAAGTTTATAAACTGTCGGAAAGTTTGTGTTACCTTCAATTTTCGGAATTAGATTTCTAAGTGCTTGATTAAATATTCCAATTGCCCATTTCTTCCTATCGGTTATGCGGAAAATAAAATCAACTTCATCAGGTTTCCAAGTTGTGTGAGTATTCGATTTTACACCGAAAGCAACACCAATAATAATATTCCGAACATTGTCGTTTTGGTCTATCACTTGTGCAACTACTAAAGTTTCTTTCAATGCTGTTTGTAATTTTTTGTTGTGCTTGTAACGCAAAATTTTTGCTGTGTCTTTCTCTATATCAGCTTGTCGGAACATACCTTTACTCTCATTTAACAACACATCAATTTTTGCGTTCTTCCTTGGAGGTAAAGCAATTATATCAGGGTATTCACGGGGTTGTGCTTTTCCTAAATCGGGATTAGGCAAAATTGCCCCACCACCTTGCGAACCAGGATATGAAATTGAAACAATTTTAAACTTGTTAGGAATTAAAACCCTGTGAGCAATCGCATAAGTTACTTCATCTTCATCAACTTCATTGCTTTCTTCAACAAGTGCGGAAGCACTTGAAAATTTAGTAGATGAAAAATAAGTTTTCAATAAATCAAGCATATCGCCTTTGCTGTTCCCTAACAATTTACGCCTGTCCCAAACAAGTTTTATTCCGTTGTGATTAAGATACATCCCGTCCAATAAAAACGCAATCGTAGAAACAACTTTGTTGTCTGAAATTTTGCTTTTGTGTTTTTCCCAAATAGGTTGAAAGTTTATTGTTTCGTCTAGCTTTTTAGCTCTTTTTGCGGCTTTAACTAATTCGTCAGTAAACCACCTTGGAACACCACCACTATCTATTGCAATCGCTTCTTTTAACTTACTTCGGAGTGTTGTCAAACTATCCAAATCCTTTTTCAATATGTCGTTTCCTCTCGGACGAACCAAAGCATATATGCCGAAAATTTTATGCGTTTTTGAAAACACAAACGAAATGAAGTTTAAAATTCCTCTGTCAGGGTCCATTGCGTGGCTGAAACGATTAATTTTTGCACCAATCCAATCTTCATTTACGAAGTAACGCAACTTATTTAAGTTTGTTGCTTTACGAGCCTTCCACGTTGCCAATAATTCTTTTGCACCTATTGCGTTATCAACTTCTTTCCGATAACTCTTGTAATGTGATGTTTGCTTTAAATCTTTGATTGAATTTTCAAACCAATTTTTCTCTGACTTCAAAAACGATTTTACAATTGCCTGAATTGTGATTCTTAAAATCGGAATTTCTGGTGGACAAGATGGAAAATTTTGATTTCTTTGTAATGTAAATTTATTAGCTGTTTTAGTTCTCCATTCTGCAATAATATAGCCCTCATAACCGAATTGGTCTATCAAAATTTTGGGTGTTGAATATGGATTATATTCTGCACCGCCAAAAACTTTTTCACTTTCCTTATGCCCCGAAATTTTGATGTAAAACGTTTCTGAAAGATACGATGCTAACGCACCGTAAGTGCGTTGTAATTCGTGGTCTTCCGTTTTTACAGCTTCGGTAAATTCAATAATTGCTAACGGATATTCAATTCCATTTTTTACAGCTGTAATTAAAGCGTCTGGCGTGGTGAAAGACATTATTGAAGACAAAGCCCCTCTTGGAAATTGGTTTGCCTTCTTTGGTCTTTTCACAAGTTTGATGCTTGTACCTTTCGGAACGGCTTTGTTTATCATCGGCAATAAATAATCATTGCCTTGTTCTAAACTCTCGTAATAAAGTCGTATTTCCTGCATTATACTTTTTCTAAAATAATTAAATGTTCTTTTTTACCCTTTTGAGCATAAGAAGGATTGAAAATTCTTGAATGTTTTGATAAATCAGAAGATAAAATCTCATTCACCTTAAGTCCAATTTTCGGTGCAAATTCGGAGATTTCCTTTTCTATTTTTATCAATTCCTTTTTTATTACACTGTCACCAATAACTATGAATGCAAAATGATGAGGTTTCAAAACTCTTTGCATTTCAGCAAAACACTTAATCAAATCATCATTCCATTTTTCTTTTTTCTCTTTCAAGCTTGAATACTCACGTCTTGAACCAATCTCATTGTATTGTGCAAATTTTACGTCAAGGTCAAGCCAACGCTTGCGGAATTTATGATACAAGTAATAATCGTAAGTATTTGCATAAGGTGGCGAAGTAATAATAATGTCAATGGAATTATCGGAAATGAAATTAAGGTTGCGGCTGTCTGCATTGAAAACTTGTAATTCGGTTTTGTCGTAAACCAATTCAGAAAACTCTTTTATTCTCAAATTATATTCTATTGCTCGCTTGCAGAATAATTCAAGAGTCAGACAGTCAGGAATATTTTTTTTAATGGCTGCAAAGCGTGTATCACTTTCCTGATTGGAAACACGGACGATAATTGAGGATAAGACAATTTTCAGAAAATTCTGAACATCGGTATCCTTTTGTTTTGTGATTTTATTTAAAATAAAGGTAATTTCCTCTGAAACATTTTTCTGAAACCAGTGTTCTTGTCCTTCAATCTCTTTGATTTTGATTTTCGGTCTGCCATTAAATTTCCACTTTAAAATATTATCCTCTAACTCTGCGATAAATTTTTCAATAGCAGAAAATTGATTACTGGAGAGCGGTGTTGCTTTGACTTTAGAAAGTAATAC
Source organism: uncultured Bacteroidales bacterium (assembly GCA_964431135.1). Classification (GTDB taxonomy): domain Bacteria; phylum Bacteroidota; class Bacteroidia; order Bacteroidales; family GWA2-32-17; genus Ch61. Next base: position 1,661 of record CAYSIN010000150.1, on the reverse strand, counting down.
TGCTAAACCGTTTACATCTACTCCTATTGCATTTGCTCCGAAAATTCGAGCTTCTACCAAAGTAGTTCCTGAGCCGCAAAATGGGTCAAGAACAGTTTGCCCTTTTATAGCGTAGTCCTCTAAAATTTTTTTTGGCAACTGTGGTGGAAACTTTGCAGGATAAGGATGTAATGAATGAGTGAGATATGAAGTATCTTCGCCATTAAAACTAAAGATTGTTTCTTTTTCTATTTTTTGCATTATTTGCGTTTTCTGAATACTACAATGAAAGAACAATTTTGATTTGTGTAGAATACAGACGGATAGCCCAAAAGAACTAATCGCCTTTGCCCTGTTTGATCCCAAATAATCAAGTCATGGTAGAGCCAGCCCGCTTCTTGACCAACATTAGCAAGGTCTGAATGAAACGGCACATAAGGAATTTTATTTTTTGTGTCCCGATAATCTTTCACTACCCAACAAGAATAGCCACCTGGTTTTGTAACCTCTAAATTGTATTTAAGAATTTCTTTTATTTCTTTTAGAAATTCCTTGTAAGGTAAATTACCAAAATCGTGTTCATGGTCACTGTATGGTTTTACGGTGCTGTTGTTTTCGTGAGTAATAATTGAGGTTTTGTGTGTTGTCGTTCTGTCCTCGATGGATTTTCGAATAAAATCAGCATAGGGTGGTGAAGTAACTGTAAGTTGAATTTTGTCTTTGCGAATATGCTTAAGCATATTCCGGCAGTCGTCATTAATAATGATATAATGCTTATCATTGCCGAAAAGCCCCTGCACATCTGCGAGCCATTGTTTTGCTACGTTCGCAAATTTCGGATTAAGTTCAATTCCTACTCCGTTCCTGTTTAAGTTCTGTGCGGCAATTACGGTTGTTCCTATACCCAAAAAGGGGTCAAACACGGTATCACCTTCGGCTGAATACATTTTAATTAATCGCTCAACAAGTTTTACAGGATAAACCGCCCCATGTTCTAACTGGTATTTGTTACGTGGCGAAGAAAGGTCGTTCCAAACAGGGTTTAAAATTTCATCTTCGTTAATAACATTTTTGGAAAGTAAAGCCCATTCGCTTGGCGTTAGTCCATTGAAACCAAGTTTGGATTTTTTTTCTTCCTTGTCAATTTCCCTTTTAACAAGGTATGGATTTTCAGGTTCAGCAACAATACTCATCTTTTCGTTATGCTCTTGTTGCATTTTTTCAAAAAAAGCGTCCCATACATCGTTTTTAATTATTCGTCTTGCACCACCAATTTTTACAGAAGGTATAACTTCTTTTGAAATGTATCGTTTTACAGAAACCTCTGAAACTTTAAGTAATTCAGCTGCTTCTTTAATTGTCAGAAGCTCTTCTTTTGGTTCTTTTTGTGTGTTTTTATTTAACATAAGTTTTCTATTAATAAAAGTATCAAATTGTATCACAAAGATAATGTAAATATACGAATTGATACAATTATTTTTCATTTTTTTTCATAGAACTTTTTTTAATATTGTACGTAGGCAAAATGAAGGCTCTTTTGGCAGCGAAGCGGTCGCCCGTGCGGTGGGGCAGCCAAATGTGCCTGAATGTGCGTTGGGCTTACATTTTCTTTGTCTTTATGCAGCAAAAATTCATTTTTTATTCTGTCGTTGGTTTTGTCTTCTTACAATGAACGCTAACGG
>CAYSIN010000149.1:0-4679 GCA_964431135.1 uncultured Bacteroidales bacterium | reverse complement strand
TTTATATACGGAATTACAAAATGAACTATTTGAGACACATATTCAATATTGCTCACATGAACAGCATTTATCAAAACAACTCCACGGTGGATAATGAAAATATAAACGTAATGGTAAGTTACACAGATGTTATAGGGCATTTTAGGAAGACCATACCAACGACAATTCAACAGAAGACAAAAGAAATTATATGAAAGCAAAAATTTATCGAGGGACAAAAGAAATTGGCGGAACGTGTGTTGAATTAATTGCAGACAATAAAAAAATTCTTTGGATTGATCTTGGAACTCCACTCGATACAGAAAATCCAAATATAAGTTATGCTAACAATAAACAGGATGCATTATTAATTTCACATCCTCATCAAGACCATTACGGATTAATGGAAAATTTAGGACTTAAAACTCCTATTTATATTGGAGAAGTGGCTTTTGACTTTATTAATTCAACGAAAATATTTAGGAATATTCCATTATTAAAAGGCAATTATAAAAAAATAAAACCTTGGCAGACTTTTACAATTGCTGACACTTTTCAAATAACACCATACCTAACAGACCATTCAACCCCAGAGGCTTTTGCCTTTTTAATTGAAGCAGACGGAAAAAGAGTTTTTTATAGTGGGGATTTTAGGGCAACTGGTAGAAAAAAAATTGTATTTGACAAAATACTTGAAAATCCTCCACTCAATATTGATTTGCTATTAATAGAGGGAACAATGGTTGAACGAGATAATCATAATTATTTAACAGAAGAAAGTGTTGAAAATGCTATTTATGAAATAATCAAAAATCAAAAGAATGTTTCATTTATAGTTAGTTCAGCTCAAAATATTGATCGTTTAATTTCCATAATTAGAGTGTGTAAAAAAACGAAAAAGAAAGTAATAATTGATGTTTACACAGCATGGTTGTTGGATATATTACATAAACAATCAATTAATGTTCCAACAATGGAATGGGAAGAAATTAAAGTATATGAACATCCAAGTCAAATGGAAAGAATCGTAGAAAAAGCATTTGATAGTTTTCGTACAAGAATAATAACAAACTCAGTTGGTAACGCCGTATTTAAAACGCCTTCCGACTTTGTTTATTTCGTTCGCAATCCGAATAATAAACTAATTGATGAATTAAGGAAACATGGGAAAATCAATGTCATTTATTCTCAGTGGGAAGGATATTTAAAAGAGGAGTATAAACAATATTTTACAGACAATATTAATGCACTTAAAAAAGACAGTGATATTATTTTTCATACAATTCATACAAGTGGACATGCCGCTGTTCCTGATTTAATTAAATTTGCTAAAGCAATAAATTCAAAAAAAATAATTCCCATACATATTGCATATCCTGAAAAATTTAAAAATGAATTTGAAAAAGCAGGATTAAAAAATATCGAACTATGGGAAGATGGGGAAGAATATCAACTTTAAATCATTAAAAAATGTTAGATGAAGAATTAAAATATTTTAAACTCGCCAAAGAATTAAATAATCAGTTTCATGATAACTTGGTCGAAAACAGAATGCATTTTAGAGGAAGTATTGGATCATTTTCATTAATATCTGTTAGTAGTGAAAAACCCGAACTTGGTGTGAGATGTAAGGAGAGTAAATACATTTCTAAAGACCTTAGAAAGGCAAGTTTAATGGAAGATATTGATAAAATAAATAATAAACCAATGCCTTTCCCTTCACTTTCTAAACCTGAAAAGGAATTACAAGCGTGGATTATTAATAGTGCGATAAACAATAACTATGAGTTACCTTTTGATAAAAATATCAGTTTCATTTCATCAGAAATAGCAGTTAAAAACAATGCTGGAAAAAAAATCGTAACGGACATACTTGGTTATAATGAAATGCATAATCAATTATGTATAATTGAACTAAAGTACGAACGCCAAGAAAAAAGATTGATTGAACAAGTAAATAATTTTGAAAATGTAATTAACGAAAGACCCGAATTCTTTACAGAATTGTTATCAATTCATGGTTTTAAAAACAAAAATAGAATTCCACAAACAGTTGCGAAGTTCGTTGTCTGGCCTTATGGAAAAACATCACCAAAAGCAAATCTAAAAAATGAAAACATTATTGAAATTACATATCAATCTAATTATTCTTTTACAGTTTTTAAATAAATGAACTTCGAAGAAATAGATATTAATACTGATTTTTATACGTTCAAAAATCAAATCATTGAAAAGTTTGGGCAACAATATTTTGACCAAGTAGAAATATTTTTTGAGCGTGCAATGACTCAAGCAGAGAAAGGACTTTTGAATAGTGCAATTGCAGATGGAAAATTTGCATTAGAACTTAGTTATTACTCTAATGACAATAACGGAATCCAATATCTAATTGGTTTTCTTTCCCAATTACATTGCGATTTAGGGCAAATACAAAAATCAAAAACCTATTACGAATTAGGATTAAAATTACTGGATGATGAATCGCCTGAATATGAGGAGGACATGGAAATGTATAGAATCTTAAAAGAACATATTGATAGTGAAAATTGGAAAGGTAATATTGAAAACTATTAATCAGTTTTACTATATTTAATAAATTTAAAAAGCAACAGAATGAAAAAGATTATTGAGAAAAGTTTCAAAATTAGCAATGACAAAATCTTATCAGATTTATTAAAAAAATCATTTGGTGATGCATGGAGCGATGAATTTTTGACTTATTATGCATATCTTATATATCTTGATACAAAGCCTAAACAAGTGATTTATTCAATAGTTAGTTCAAGTGAATTTACGAAAGTAATACAACCTTCTTTTGTTGAAGAACTAGAAATGCTTAATCATTCTGACTTTTATCAACTATTATTATTAGTATCTACATATCCCCATTTTCATGATATAAGTAAAGTAGCAAGTAATTCTTTAAAAAATGAAAATCTGCATTTAGATAAGTTATTCAAAGAAACTAATGGCTGGATGGTCTATAACTATCAGTTAGAAAAATTATTTATGATGGTAATACAAAACAATGAAGAAAAAGCAAAAGAATTTAGGCGAAATATTAATAAAAAAGATAATTCCAAAACATCAGAATTATGTAAAACTAAAATATTAGGAACAACCCTGAAAGAAGTTATTTCAATGCGTATGAAACTTGGAATTGTATATACACCAAACTATGATGGAGCCTACAAATTGTATCAATATTTAAATGAATAAAAACTCCCTATTACATAGTATTTAATTCATTGCAGTACTCTACCTCGCACCACATTAACGTGTCGCAAACACAACAACAGTACTCTTTCTCGTCCTCGTTTGCAACGAGGATGTACATTTTCATTCTTTTGTTAGCGGTTTGGTATTATATGAAGAAGTGGCTGCATGGTGAGATTGCTTCGCTACGCTCGCAATGACGAGAGGGGGGGTGAGTAGTTACAAAACGTTTTTTAAAAATAATTTGGTGGAATGAAAAAAAAAGTTATACCTTTGTGTGTGTAAATTTATATGCGAAGTTACAAAATGAACTATTTGAGACACATATTCAATATTGCTCACATGAACAGCATTTTATCAAAACAACTCCACACTATAGATAATAATGAAGATATAAACGTAATGGTAAGTTTACATAGATGTTACCAGCCATTCTAAAACAATAGTTACTATGACAAGACCGACAAAAGAGGACAGAATAAAATTCAATGTTGACTATCCGCAGGACACGGACTTTTCAGCTTATGCCCGACTACTTCAGAGCAAGTGGCGGGACAAAAAAAAGTTTCCCGAATTGAAACTTGGTAACTTCTTAGACATTGAGTTTGCAAAGACAACTAAAGTAAACTTTCTGACTGACAATATCAGACAACTTGTATCGAAAGAAGTAGCAAACGCAAAAAAAACGGGCGGACTAATTAGCGAACCGAGGATATGGAATAATCTTCTTTCCTCACAACCACTTTGCTTTAACTTATTTGGTGAGCTTCATTTTGATTTGGACTTGGCGACAAAATATTTTAAACAACTTTTTCCAAAACGACTCGACTCAGTCACAGCAGTTAAGTTTGAGTATTCGCCTGGTCGAGGCGACACAAAGTACATTAGCGACCATTCTGCGTTTGACGTTTTTGTGGAATATACAAAGGATGATAGAAAAGGTTTTATAGGAATTGAAGTCAAGTATGCAGAGAGTTTAAATGAAGAAACAAAGGACAAAGCAAACAAAAACTTCAAAGAGCAATACGCCACTTTGACCAATAATTGCGGATTATTTAAACCCCACAGCGTTGACTTCTTGCGACAACCACCACTCTCACAAATTTGGCGTGACCATCTTCTTTGCATTGCTACACGACAGGACTATGACGAAGGTTTTTTTGTTTTCCTTTTTCCTTCCAAAAACAGTCATTGCCAAAAGGGCGTTGACGTTTACAAAAAATATCTTGCATTTGATAATGACGAGCAAAACTGTTTTTATCCTCGTTACTTAGATGACTTCATAAAAACAATGACAACCATTTCAACTGCGGACTGGACAACTGAACTTAAGCAGAGATATCTTGGAGACGATGAATAAAAAACGGCTGGTAACAAGTGGTATATTTTATTGCCAAGTTAGTGCGAATTTCAGCATTTCAGCATCTAACAAACTTTCGTGTAACTTGACAGGACAGTGCTTCGAAATCGGCAACAAAAACATA
>CAYSIN010000148.1:0-4680 GCA_964431135.1 uncultured Bacteroidales bacterium | reverse complement strand
TTAAAACAAAAGCGAAGCGAATTGTTTTAATTATCTTGTTAGCAAGTCGGTATTACACTATAAATTCAATGTTGTTTTCATGCAGAAAATCTATAACCTCATTGCTCAGATTGATTTTATATTTTTTTGATATCATATTAAAATTCAAATCACTAAATTCATCTTCACTGGCATAAAACTTTAAAACGACTTCCGTTTTTCCCTTATTGGCTTTGAAGAGCGAAACCAATGCCTTGATAAGAATAGCATTCAGTTGAGAGAGTTCAATATGTAAAATTATATTTTTTATTTGTGCACGCATTTCGCTTAAAAATTGTACTTTCTGAATTAAAAGTTCTGGTCCAAAATTTCTTTCGCCATCTTTACGTTCATTGACTCTTGCTTTAATATAAACTGAAAGTCCTTCTTTGAAATAGTTGGCAAAATTGGCAAACTGCTGACTAAAAAGATTTAGTTTAAATGAATCAGAATAATCTTCGATAGTTGCCGTAAGATAAGGCTTACCTGTCTTTGTTGTTTTTTGAACAACTTGTGTAACATAACCGGCAAATTTGAGTTCCTTATCTTTCATTTCGTCTAAATGTGAAAGTTCAGAAAGGGTTGTATTGCATTGCAAGTCGATATCATATTTGAAAGGGTCAAGGGGGTGTGATGAAATATACATGCCAATATATTCGGCTTCCTTGTTTAATTTGTAAGGGACACTCCATTCTTGGCATGTGGGAATACTTGGTTTGGTAAGTGTAACGGGCAAACTATCACCAAAAAGTGTATTTTGATTAAGCAATTTATCATTTTTAATCTGTGAACTGTATTTTAATAATACTTCAATAAACGAAATGTCTCCTTCACAAAAATACTGATGTCGCTGCAATTCGGTAAATTCATCCAATGCACCTGAATAAGCCAATGACTCGTAACTGCGTTTATTGACCACCGTTGAATCGAGACGTTCTGAAAAATCAAAAATAGATTTATATAAACCGTTTATTTTTCGTTCGTCAATAATGGCTTGTGCTACCATTTCGCCTAATCCTTTAATACCACCCAGTCCAAAACGCACATTGCCTTCGTTATTAACCGTAAAATGAATATTGCTTTCGTTTACACTTGGTCCAAGTACTTTAATATTCATCCGACGGCAATCGTTAATCAGTTTTGTAATTTCTTTAATATTGTCAAGATTTCGGCTAAGGTTGGCCGCCATAAATTCAGAGGTATAATGTGTCTTTAAATAGGCTGTCTGATAAGCCAGATAAGCATAACATGTAGCATGTGATTTATTAAAAGCGTAATCGGCAAAGGCTTCCCAATCCTTCCAAATTTTATCGCAAACAGTAACATCAAGGTTATTTTTTTTACAGCCCTCCATAAAAGCATTCTTCATTTTATCGAGCACGTCGCGTTGTTTTTTCCCCATTGCCTTGCGAATAGTATCGGCATACGTTCTCGAAAACCCAGCCAGTTTTTGAGAAAGCAGTATAACCTGTTCCTGATAAATAGTAACGCCATACGTTTCTTCCAAAATTTCTTTCATCTCGGGAAAGTCATATTTAATTTCCTCTTTTCCCTGTTTGCGGGCTATGAATTGCGGAATATAATTCATAGGACCTGGTCTGAATAAGGCATTCATAGCAATTAAATCTTCTATACGGGTAGGCTTCAGTTCTTTCAAATATTTTTTCATTCCTTCCGATTCAAACTGAAACACTCCAACAGTTAATCCTTTGCTAAAAAGTTCATACGTTTTTTTATCATTCAGTGGAATTTTATTGATGTCTAATGTAATTTGTTGCCGTTGTTCAATAAGGTTCAGGGTATCTTTAATAATAGACAATGTTTTTAATCCAAGAAAATCCATCTTCATCATACCCACTTCTTCGAGGTAGTGTCCGTCGTATTGCGTAACCAGCAAATCGGTTTCTTTGGAAGTGCATACAGGAATATGTTCTGTAAGTTTGTCACGGCAAATGATGATACCGCACGCATGAATGCCTGTTTGCCGTACACTTCCTTCCAATGTTTGCGCATAAGTCAGCGTATCGCTTATGACTGCTTTGTCCGATTTTTTTTCCTTTTGCAGTTCGGGTGATTTTTTCAACGCTTGCTCAATAGTAATATTTAATCCTTCGGGAATAAGTTTAGTAAGTCGCATGGCTTCGGCAAGTGGTAAATTTTGGACACGAGCAACATCGCGAATGGCAGACTTAGCCGCCATACGACCAAAAGTAATGATATTGGCTACATTATCATGACCATATTTTTCTACTACCCAATGTAAAACTTTTTCCCTTCCATCTTCATCAAAATCAATATCAATATCGGGCATGGAAATACGTTCAGGATTTAAAAAACGTTCAAACAATAAATTATATTTTAACGGGTCTAAATCGGTAATATAAAGACAGTAAGAAACTACCGAGCCAGCAGCCGAGCCACGTCCCGGACCAACAGATACTCCCATACTACGTGCTTTGGAAATAAAATCCTGTACAATTAAAAAGTAGCCTGGGTAGCCCATACGTTTTATAGTATCCAATTCGTAGCGAATACGCTCTTCTATTTCTGGTTTTATTTTTTTGCCATAGCGTTCTACTTTTCCTATATTGACCAACTGTTCCAGATAGTCAGATTCAAATTTTATACGCAATACTTTTTGATAGCCTCCTAATCGCTTAAAATTATCTTCACCAAATTCTTCAAGCAATTGCTTTTCGGAATATTTATCTTTGTATGAATCCAATTGACCAAACGATTCAGGAATTGGAAAATCGGGCATAATAGGTGAATGATTGATGTCATATTCTTCAACTTTTTCGGCTATTTCAAGTGTATTGGTAATTGCTTCTGGAGCAAAATCAAAGATGGCAGACATTTCTTCATACGATTTAAGCCATTCCTGCTTGGTATAACGAAGTCTATTGGGGTCATTTATCGGTGTATTAGTATTGATACAAATAAGTCTGTCATGTGCTTCAGCATCTTCCTTATTAATAAAATGCACGTCATTTGTTGCCACTAATTTTACTTTCAGTTCTTTAGAAAATTCAACAAATGCCTTGTTTACTTTTTCCTGTTCCAGATAAACGGTCTGGTCTGCTGAAGGGTCTATAGTTTTGTGTAACTGCATTTCAAGATAAAAGTCATCACCAAATTCTTTCTTAAACTCAATTATTAATTTTCTGGCAAGTTCCAAATCGTTATTGCGAATGGCTTGTGGAATTTCGCCGGCTATACATGCTGTTAAAACGATTAATCCTTCTTTATATTTAAAAAGAATTTCCTTGTCGATACGAGGCTTGCTATAAAAACCTTCGATGTATGACAGCGACGAAAGTTTGACCAAATTATAATACCCAGTTTCATTTTTTGCCAATACAATTAAATGATTACCACTGCGGTCTGCCATATCTTTGTCTTTATCAAAACGTGAGCGTCTGGCAATATACATTTCACAACCAATAATAGGTTTAATGAATCGGGACTTATAAGCAGTTCCATTATTCTGAACGTTTATTTTTTCAGTTTGATTGTGCTCTTTAACTCTATTAAGAAATTCTTTGGCACCAAACATATTTCCGTGGTCGGTAATAGCAATGGCAGGCATTCCCATAGATGCTGTTTTTTCAATTAAATTTTTAATATCACAGGCACCATCAAGAATAGAATACTGTGAATGAACATGTAAATGGACAAAACTCATAAAAAAACTTTTTGGTAAAAATAATCATTCGTATGATTATTGAAATATTTTTGTTTATAACTTTCGCAAAATTTTATCAACAATTCTCAATATGCTTGCTATAGGCATTGGAACAAACATAGGAAACAGAAAACGCAATATTGAAAAAGCGTTGGAACTAATCTGCTTAAAAATTGGTAAAGTTACTAGCGTTTCGTCTATTTATGAAGCAGAACCCTGGGGCTTTAAAAGCAACCAATGGTTTTACAATGCCGTATGTCTGGTAGAATCAACACAGTCTGTTTATGATATAATGATACACCTTTTATTTATAGAACAATCTATTGGCAGAATTAGAAAAAAAACAGATGGATATAAAAACCGTGTCATTGATTTGGATATTTTATTGTTGAATGATGAAATTATAAACACCGATACCTTAAAAATTCCACATCCACACATACACGAGCGACTCTTTGTACTAATACCTCTACAGGAACTTTGTCCTTTGTGGGTTCATCCTATATTAAAGAAAGACGTAAACCAATTGTTAGCCGAGTGCCATGATACAACATTAGTAAAAAAACTAGTAAACGTTTAAAGACATCGAGTTGTCTGTATCTTTACCACTAGAACAAAATATGATAAATAATAAATCCGACATGGTAAATTCAGTTTTTTTTATCCTTATTCATTGCTTTATACCGACTTGCTAACAAAATTCATTTCATTCTTTTGTTAGCGGTTTGGTTTGAAAACTTTTTAAAAAAATTTGGTGAAATGAAAAAAAAAGTTATACCTTTGTGTGTGTAAAATTATATACGGAATTACAAAATGAACTATTTAAGACACATATTCAATATTGCTCACATGAACAGCATTTATCAAAATAAATCGACTGTGGATAATGAAAATATAAACGTAATTGTAAGTTTACACAGATGTTGTGCGTCAGCTTAAAAGACAAGACCCCGATAATGGAAATACCACCTTAATAT
>CAYSIN010000147.1:0-4720 GCA_964431135.1 uncultured Bacteroidales bacterium | reverse complement strand
TATCTGCTGTTTTTTTTACAGGCATTCAACATATTGGATGCCTGTTTTGGTTTATACTTGTTAACAAGATAATTAGTCGTTCTTTAACGGTTTGGTATTAGTTTTCTGTATCTATCCATACAGCCATAATAGGACATAATTTTACAAGTACTTTTCTGCCTTTTAATGCTTCATCAAAATATGTAAATGGTATTTGATTCAATAAAAAATTATTTTCACTCTCCGAAGAAATTTTCAATATTTCAACATCAGGATAAATAGCAAAATCAAAAGGATTTTTTATGCTTATGAAATTTTCCCTTCGGCAAACCGTGTCTGGTTTAATAACTACATTATTATTTTGTTCTATAATGGAGGTGTGTCTAATTATCATGTTTGGCTGGTATAAAAAGCGAACATTATTAATAATTGAAAAACTGAAAATATCAAGATTGACAATATCTGAATCATGGTACTTGAAATAAAAAAAGTTTTCTATGGATGATATGGATGTATCGAGTTGCTGTTTCGCAGAATCCCAATGACAAAAAAACCAAGACATTTGAGTACAATAGCCATCAGCATTATAATTAAGTCTGAATATACGAGCATTTATGGAAGTGTCAAAAGCAGGATTACTTTTTTTCCATGATGTTTGAAGCATACATACAAAGGATATGGTTCTGATTTGATGCCGGTTAAAGTACATTGTAGATAAAAGAGTATCATTATTTTGTATGACAATAGGTTGTGCATTAATAAAAAATGAATGACTAAAAAAAAACAGTATAGTTAAATACTTTGACAAACGAAGTTAACCTAATAGTAAAAATTATTATTTATATTTAGGAGAAGTTTTATTATGCATAGTATCTTGATGTATTAAACGCATGGAATCTTTTTCTTCCAAAATTTTAACAATGGGATCTTTTTCTTCAATAATCTTAACATTAGAAGGAGGATTGGTTCTGCAAAAAGTAAAAAAACAACTCAAAAAAATAAGTATCACTAAAATAACGTAACTATTCTTCATTATTAGAATCGCTTTGTTCGTCCTTTTGACTTGCTTTTTTCTTACTTTCTTTACTTTGAGGTGTATTAATAGTACTAACCTTCATTATACCCTCCAATTGAAAACCTGGGGTCTTATAACCAGCCTCTTCCTTGTTATTGGTAAAATATATCCGTCCTTGAATAGAATATTTTATCCCCATCTCATCGTCATCAAGCAATGAATCGTCCATACTTTTGGCAAGATAAATAGAAAAGTTTGAGAACCCCCACTTTTTAAATTTCCATTTACAATCCCACGATTCGTATTCTTCTTTTACATCAGTTTTAAAAACCACTATGTCGGCATCTTCTGGTTTGTTTACTTGCAAAAGAACCAGATTTGCATCACCGGGATGTGTCATTTCTATAACTGTTTGACTTTTAGCATACAATGCCAAACATAAACTAAAAAATAAACAGATAAAAATTTTCATAAAAAACCTTTGTTTTTTAAAACAACAAATATAATACTTATTATAACGAAAAACAAATTTTTTTGTTCATTTTTTTTAAAATTATTAACAACTTTTATTCATTACATTTTATGAATGATAACATATTATAAAAAACAGGATGCAATGATTTTGGTTAATAATGCCAATAACCAAGCCACTAAGGTAGAAAAAAACATAGTATAAACAGACCATTTGATATGACCCGATTCTTTTTTTATAGTTGCAATAACCGCTACACAAGGAAAATAAACCAATACAAACATTAAAAACGCCAACACTACAGGCATTGTAAATAGCAATGTTCCATCAGTATTGGTGGCATTCAAGAGTGATTTATTCATGGTAGTTGTGTTTTGAATCATCGTTTCATCATTAAATAAAACGGCTAATGTACTTACCACAACTTCTTTTCCTGAAATGCCAGCCAATAAACTTACATTAATACGCCAATCGAATCCTAATGGCTTCATTACAGGTTCCATCCAGCGTCCAATATAACTTAAATAGGAATTTTCTATATTCCATTGATTATAGTTTTTGTATAACAATGTGAATTTGTTATGCTGTACTGCTGACAAGGATGAAGATTTATTTAATTGTTGTATTTGTTCAGTTTTTAATTTGGTTTTAGGTGTCGAAGGGAAATAACTAAGACACCATATTATTATAGAAGCAACTAAAATAACTGTTGTCATTTTTTTTAAAAACTGTTTTACCCTTTGCCAAATGTGTCTGAAAATATTACGCAATGTAGGAATGCGATACGAAGGGAGTTCCATTACATAGGGTACTTCAATCTTTCTAAAAAAGACTTTTTTTAATAGAATAGAAAGCAAGGCTGCCAATACAATGCCAGTAATATAAATTAAAAAGATAATACTACCGGCATGATGACTGAAAAAAGTTCCTACTATTAAAATATAAATTGGAAGACGTGCACTGCAAGACATAAGTGGATTAATCAACATAGTTACCAGCCTATCTGTTTTGCTTTCTATAGTTCGTGTTGCCATAATAGCGGGCACATTGCATCCAAAACCCATAAACATGGGAATAAACGATTTTCCATGTAATCCAATGCCATGCATAAGTTTATCCATAATAAATGCTGCACGTGCCATATATCCCGTATCTTCCATAATGGCGATAAAAAAGAAAAGCAAAATAATATTGGGTAAAAAAATCAGTATCCCCCCTAACCCCTGTATAATTCCATCCAGTAACAAATCCTTAAAAACACTAGATTGCATTGTTGTTTCCAATGATTGATGAAGCAGAACTAAAAGTTGTTTTATCCATAACACAGGAAATTTTCCAACAAAAAATGTTCCTTCAAACGTGAGCCATAAAAAGAGTAGAAAAATAGGAAATCCAAGCCATTTATTGATTAAAATTTTATCAATAATTAGGCTTTTTTGTCTCATGGGAGAAGGATTTTTTTTATACGTTTCGAGCAAAGCACCGTCAATAAAGCCATATTTAGCATCGGCTATGATAGTTTCAATATGCTCGCCTATATCTTTTTCCAACTTTTTAATTTGGGATGAGGAAACTTTTAGAATTTCATCACGATTGTTGCATTCAGCAATAAGTTCGATAATATCCTTATCTTTTTCCAGCAATTTAAGTGATATAAAACGTGAGGAATATTTGTCAAGTAAACTTTGGTTCTTTTTTAATTCAATTTGTATTTCACTAATAGCACTTTCAATGTTTTCACCATAATTGATGTGAATATGACGATACATGGCATCTTTATCTTCATACAGCGAAATAACATGATTAAATAAATTGATAATACCCCTGCCACGACTGCTTACCGTTGGGACAATAGGAATACCCAACATGGCACCCATTTTCTCATACTGAAATTTATCTCCTTTCTGCTCCAATTCATCGTACATGTTTAACGCAATGACAACGCGTAAATCCATGTCGATTAGTTGTGTTGTAAGAAATAAATGACGTTCAATATTGGAGGCATCTACTACATTAATCACTACATCGGGGTATTCGTTTAATAAATGACGACGCACATACAATTCTTCGGGCGAAAAAGCCGATAAAGAATATGTACCGGGCAAATCGGTTATTTCAATGGTATAGTCCTTAAATTTATATATACCTGTTTTAGAATCAACGGTAACACCATTATAGTTTCCTACATGCTCATTTAAACCTGTGCAATAATTAAACAAGGTAGTTTTACCACAATTCGGATTTCCTACAAGAGCCACATGAATATGTTTGGTTTTATCACGTATAGCAACAGGTACATCATCGGTAACCTCAAAAGTTTTTAACACTTCTGTCTCTGCAATATCTTTTTCTGAAATATATTCTACTTCAATTAACGATGCTTCACTTTTTCGCAGCGATATTTCGGTGCCCATTATTTTATATGCAATGGGGTCGTTCATGGGTGCCTGCTGAATATAAACCACTGATTTTCCTTTTACAAAACCCATTTCGGTAAGTCGTTTGCGAAAACTTCCACGCCCTTTTACCTTTACAATATAAGCCTTTTCGCCGGGTTTTAAATCGGAAAGATTCATGTTTTTTGTTTTTGCAAAGATACGTAAACATGCTATTTATTTTTATCATCCAATTTTATTTGCAAAAATCCTTATCAATTTTTCTATTTAATATTAACGTTTAAAGAAAATGAGATTAGATTTGGTTGAAATAAATTTTTATAAATCAAAGATAATTAAGTGTTTATATAAAATTTAGAGATTTTTAATATCAATTTTTTTGTTTTAAAAAAAAATCGTATATTTGTCCCATCAATTTATGACGGGATGAATACATCACCTAATAAAAATAGCAAAGAAAATCTTAAAGAGCAAAAAGAACATACCTGTTCCTTAATATTGCATAATGATGATATAAATACATTTGAATATATTATCGAATCGCTCATAGAAATTTGCCATCACGACCCTTATCAGGCAAGTCAATGTGCAGTATTGGCGCATTATAAGGGTGCATGTGAAATAAAACATGGTATCAAAGATGAACTTTACCAGTTGCAAAACTATTTTAACGACAAAAATATTTACGTTACTATAGAATAATTTTTCTACCCATTACAAATTTTGTAAAAATATTTTGAAAATATGGAAAAATGCATCTATATTTGCACCGCCATTGGAGAGGTGGGTGAGTGGCTGAAACCAACAGTTTGCTAAACTGTCATACTGGGTAACTGGTATCGGGGGTTCGAATCCCCC
>CAYSIN010000146.1:0-4754 GCA_964431135.1 uncultured Bacteroidales bacterium | reverse complement strand
TATTTAAGATAGCAAAATTAAAATATCAAATAGATAATAGAAAAAATAGAATTCAAAAACCAGAATAAAAGTTCAAAACTTCATTTCCTAATAGTCTAAATTCTAATTCTCAAATTAACTATATGCCGTTATAAATTTCAAATGAAATAATTATATACTACAGGCATTCCCCTCCTTAGGAGGACAATTCCGAAAATTATCTAATAAAAAACTAATACCGATTTGCTAACAAGTTCATTAAAACAATTCGCTTCGCTTTTGTTTTAAAACGGTTAGTCTGTCGGCATCCCGTCTCGTCATTATTGACGAGATTAGAGTTTGACGGGACAAAATTCATTTCATTCTTTTGTTAGCGGTTTGGTATTAAAGGCTAAATTAACGTAATGAGTATTGACCGTAAAAATATAGAAAAAATAAAAACAAAAATTATATCAGTTTTTGACAACTATTTAAACGACGATTATATTTTATTTCTCTTTGGTTCTTTTGCAAGAAATGAAGAAGAAAGAGTTTCTGATATTGATTTAGCTATATATTCTGAAAATATATTATCTGCATCCTTTATGGCACAGATAAAAGAGGAGTTAGAAAAAAATGTCCCTACGTTGAGAGATATTGATGTAGTTAATTTGACCATGAAGAATATCAATAAAAACTTATTAGAAAACATATTAAATGAGGGAATAATATGGAAAAAGACGAAAAATTCAGAAGAACTTTTGATAAATTTGAAAAAGCGTTTAAAAAATTTGAAGAAGTAATTACACAACCTTCTTTATTTAGTTTTTTAAATGAAGAACTGATTATAGAAATCGCTACAAAACGTTTTGAATATACTTTTGAATCATTATGGAAAACATTGAAAGAATATTTAAGAACTGAAGGAGTAATAGTAGCCACGCCCATGTCTTGTTTTAAAGAAAGTTTTAAGGCTGGACTTATCGAAGAAAAATATGAAAATGTATTTTTTGAAATGGTAGAAAAAAGAAATCTGATGGTGCATATATATGGTTTTGATGAGGCAAAAGATATATATCAGAGTATAAAACAAGAGGAAGTTTATTTAGCATTAAAAGATATATATCAAAAACTTAAAAATTTGTAGCACTATCATGCAAACGCACGTTTAGCAAAACATAATACCGTTTACCATGATAATATAGTCCAATTATTTTACTATTGAGTGTCCGTCTATAAAGTCCGAGCATTGCACCAACTGGCTCAAACACTGACATTATAGACAGACTCGAATTAGGCTTTTAGTGGTAAGTTACTGGTTATGAGCGACTGGTTAATAGATATAATAAGTCTTCTGATTATTATTTTAAATTTTTTGTTCATTCATAATTTATACATTCATCATTATTTTGGAAACCTTTTTTATGGTATATTTGTCTTAAATAAAAGAACATTAAAATGAGCGAATCGCAAATAATAAATCTTCCAAAAATTCTGGACAGAAGGGGTAATCTTACTTTTGTTGAAACACAAAAGCATATCCCTTTTAAAATTGAGCGTACTTTTTGGATATACGATGTACCCGGCGGTGAAACAAGAGGTGGTCATGCGTATAAAACCACCGACGAATTTATTATTGCTCTATCCGGAAGCTTTGATGTTGTAGTTGATAATGGAAAAGAAAAAAAAGTATTCTCACTTAACCGCTCCTATTACGGGCTTTATATACCGGCAGGAACTTGGCGGCATATGGAAAATTTTTCGACCAATGCATTATCTGTTGTTCTTGCTTCAACACCATATTCTTCAGATGACTATGTACGCGAATATTCGGAATTTATAGCATATTGTAATAAAAAAAGAAATCCCGATTCTGTGGAGAATAATAAAAGAACTCTTCCTTGCATCAACGCTAAAAAATCGTCTGTTTTTGACTGCTCACACATGGAACTTGATATTAATCATAGAGAAAAGGGAAATATCACCGTTGTTGAAAACAACAAAACATTGCCTTTTAATATAAATCGTATTTATTATTTATATGACATTCCAGGAGGTGAAAGCCGGGGAGGGCATGCCCATAAAAACCTGTTTCAACTTGTAGTTGCTGCCAGCGGAAGTTTTGATGTTATTCTTGATGATGGAAAAGCAAAACGGACAGTAACCCTTAACCGACCCTATCATTGTCTGTACATTGTACCCGGAATCTGGCGTGAATTAGTTAATTTTTCATCCGGCTCCATTTGTATGGTACTGGCATCGGATGTGTACCAAGAAAATGATTATATTAGAGATTACGAGAATTATATAAAATTTAAACTATGAAATTTAATAAAAGGAATATTTACATTAGTCCAAAAGCTAAAATTGGGGAAAATGTAAAAATTGGCGACAATACTTCTATTTACGATAATGTAGTCATTTCTGACAATACTATAATTACAAACGATTGCGTTATCGGTGAGCCGTTACAAGATTATTACTTTAATAATAATTACAACAATCCTGAAACAATAATTGGTGCAAACTCATTAATCAGAAGCCATACTATTATATACTGCGGATGTAAGTTTGGAGAAAATTTTTCAACTGGGCACCGAGTTACTATCAGAGAATATTCAATTTTTGGAAATCACTGTAGAGTTGGAACCATTTCCGATATCCAGGGATATGTAACATTTGGAAACCATTGCTGGTTACATAGCAATGTCCATATAGGGCAAAAATCTACTATTGGAAATTTTGTATTTATCTACCCATATGTTGTGTTTACCAATGACCCAACACCCCCATCAGAAATTTGTATTGGCCCTACTATAGGAGATTATTCTCAAATTGCCGTATTTAGTGTTATTTTGCCCGGTGTAAAAATCGGAAAACATTGTCTGGTCGGAGCCGGAAGCATTGTAGGAAAAGACGTTGATGATTATCAACTCGTTTTAGGAAATCCCGCAAAACCCTTAAAAAATGTAAAAGATATTATTGACAGGAAAACAGGGAAATCACATTATCCCTGGCCTTATAATTTTGACAGAGGTATGCCTTGGCAAGGAATGAATTATGAAGAATGGTTAAGAAAACAAGAATAAATCTATGATTCCTTTTCTTTCATTACAACAAATTAATAATCAATATGCCGAAGAACTGAAGCAAGCGGCATCTGAAGTTATCGATTCGGGATGGTATTTGCTTGGTGAACGCGTTAAAATAGTTGAACAAAAACTATCCGAATTTATCGGTATAAAACATACGATTTCCTGTGCTAACGGATTAGATGCACTTCGCACTATTTTCCGTGGGTATATCGAAATGGGAATCATGCACGAAGGTGACGAAGTTATTGTCCCGGCAAACACCTACATTGCTTCTATATTAGCCATCACCGAAAACAGGCTTAAACCTGTATTAGTAGAACCCAATATAAACACTTACAATCTGGATATTTCACTTATTGAGCAACATATTACCAAGTGTACTAAAGCCATTTTAGTTGTTCATCTGTATGGACAATGCTGCTGGTCCGAAGAACTTGAAAAACTGGCTCAAACATATCATCTTAAAATTATCGAAGACAATGCACAATCTATCGGTGCTTATTACATTCCCCAACATTATTCTGAACTTGTTTCCAAATCTCCCCAAAACTCACCTCATCATGCTGAGTTTACCGAAGCAACACCTCCATCATTTTCAAATTATAAACGTACCGGTTCCCTTGGCAATGCTGCTGGATTCTCGTTTTATCCGGGGAAAAACCTTGGAGCACTGGGTGATAGCGGAGCAATAACAACTAATGATGACGAACTTGCTCATATATGCAGGGCTTTGACAAACTATGGCTCAACTCAAAAATATGTAAACAAATATCAAGGCTTAAACAGCCGCATGGACGAAATACAGGCAGCCTTCCTGACTGTTAAACTCAAATATATTGATGCCGAGAATCAACACCGCCGCAAAATCGCACAATACTACTGCGAAAACATTCACAATCCTCAAATCACACTTCCAAACAACAATAACTTTAAACTTTTCACTTTAAACTTTTCACTTACACACGTTTGGCATCTCTTTGTTATTCGTCACCCACAACGGGACAAACTTCAACAATATCTAAAAGATAACGGAATAGAAACACTGATTCATTATCCCATTCCTCCACACAAACAGCAGGCTTACAAAGAGTGGAACGATTTATCTTTTCCTATCACAGAACAGATTCATCGCGAAGTGCTGAGCCTGCCCATAAGTCCCGTTATGAGTAACGAAGAAGTAATATCGATTTGTAATGCTATAAATACATTTAATTTATAATCCACTACCTTGAAGTTGCACTTCTTATATTCCCCTCCTTTGGAAGGACAATTCCAAAAATCCCCTTCTTTGGAAGGCAATCCTAAAAAAATCCCCTCCTTTGGAAGGGCAATTCCAAAAAAATCCCCTCCTTTGGAAGGCAATCCTAAAAAATCCCCTTCTTTGGAAGGGCAATTCCAAAAAAATCCCCTCCTTTGAAAGGGCAATTCCAAAAAATCCCCTCCTTTGGAAGGGCAATTCCGAAAAATCCCCTCCTTTGGAAGGGCAATTCCAAAAAAATCCCCTTCTTTGGAAGGCAATCCTAAAAAAATCCCCTCCTTTGGAAGGGCAATTCCAAAAAAATCCCCTCCTTTGGAAGGCAATTCCAAAAATCCCCTCCTTTGGAAGGGTAATTCCAAAAATCCCCTCCTTTGGAAGGCAATTCCAAAAAAATCCCCTCCTTTGGAGGGGTAGGGGTGGGTAAAAAATATGCGTCGCAAAAT
>CAYSIN010000145.1:0-4762 GCA_964431135.1 uncultured Bacteroidales bacterium | reverse complement strand
TGTCTCGTCAGCAATGACGAGATGCCGACAGACTAACAGTTTTAAAACAAAAGCGAAGCGAATTGTTTTAATGAACTTGTTAGCAAGTCGGTATTTGATAGCGGTTTGGTATTAATGCTGTAAAACCGGTTCCCATTCGGCAAAATTTTCGTGAACAAGGTTTGTTTGGGGGTCTGTAATATAAAATTCATTGGAATTATATGTCCATCCCATGGTTTGCGAGCCGCCTCCGCTTTGTGTTGTAATGTAAAATCGATTCGATAACGAGCCAAAACAATCAGATTGGTCTCGGGACGATGCTTTATCGCCACCACTTGGGTCTATAGGTATCCATCCATAATTGGGTAAATATACTTCTACCCAACGATGAAAAACATCATCCATAGAAGCATCATCACCTCTGACAGCAACAGAGCCTACATACCTTGAAGGCAATCCTGCTGCCCTGCACATAGCAATAAAAACAAAAGAATATTCCGAACAGGAGCCATTGCCACGTTTAAGTACGGTAGGTGCTGTATTCCATCCGCCAGTCATTTCATAATAAAGATGGTCTATTAAATATTGATATATTTTGCGTGCAATCCAATAAGGATTTTTTTCATCGCCTAAGGCTTCTTTCAATGCTTTTTGAATAACAGGATGGTCATACTGAAATTTCTCATTATTTTCAAGGTATTTATTTTTTATACTGTCTGGAATAGTCGAAAGTAAACCAACTTTATCGGGATATAAAAAATATCGGACATCGTTGGTGGTAATGGAAGAAACCATTTGTATTTCCTTATGGTCGCTCGGTTTAATATTTTCATAATGATAATGTGCTGCTTTTTGCCCCCACTGGTCTGTAACTATATTGCTGTATTCGGGCGAATAAGAAATGTTATCGTTAATTTGCTGATTCACTCTGTTGGTTGCAATGGCAAGATAAATATCCATTGTTTTTACAGAACCCGGTCCGTAATTCCTGAATGTATAGGTGTAAGTAACTTTTGCTTTTCGTTCGTTGCTCAACTTGTATGCAACATCATCATGAACTTTTAACTGATACAATTTATCGGTTTGATAATCAGCAGCCCATAAGTATTTTCCATCATAACACAAACTGTTAGTATAGGGACCAGGAGCATCGGCAATTATCAATACATAACCATACGTGGTATCCATCATATAAATTTCATTTCTAATTCTGTCCGAAACCCATATATACTTTCCATCAAAAGTTAATCCGTTTGGGTCACTGGCAGGCGACTTAAACGATTTAATCGTTGTACCATCGTCAGGACTGAATTGAATAATTTCATGTGTAGCATTATCGGCACACCAAAGATATTTACCATCCCATGCCAAACCCACAGGCGAATTGGAAGGTGCTGAAAGGGTATTGATTACGGTTCCATCTTTTGGGTCAAGGCAGTATATTTTACCTTCATTATTTTCAGCCAAGGGAATACCACCTCTTATGTCTGCATTCCATAAGTATTTGCCATCCCATGCCAGACCCGTAGGCCAGTATCCTGGCGATTTGATTTGACTTAATACTTTGCCACTGGTCGGGTCAATAGAATATATTAAGTCCGTTTTTCTATCCGACAACCAAATATTTTTTCCATCAAAAGCCAATCCCATAGTAAAGGAACCCGGCGTAGGATACGATTTTACAATTTCTCCTGTATATGCCCGTAGCATTAAAGGAATAGAAATAATAAAAAAACTCAATATAAACGAATAATGTTTCATGGTAGATTTTTTTTACAGTTAGCGTTCAAATTTACATGATTCTGTTGAATTAAAAAAACTTATACCAAAATGCTAATCCCTATTTTTTGTCAGTTGGTTTTGTTTCATGCCGAAAGACTAACCGTATTAAAACAAAAGCGAAGCGTATTGTTTTAATGAACTTGTTAGCAAGTCGGTATAAAACAACATATCAATAATCCTATTTTTTTCGAAGGATGTATTTCATGATAACCTGTAATGATTTTATTGTTTGTTATGATGTATCATGATTTTTATATTTCAGCATTTTTTTCTACATTTCTTTTAAATATCCTTTACTCTCTATGTTGTACTTAGTGGGTAGGGATGAAGATATTGTTATTTTTTTAACGGTTTCTTTTTAATCATTCCTCCTTTTGTGTCTTTTATAGAACTCATTATAATAAATGCGTCTGTATCAATTTTTTCAATTTCTGATTTTAATTTAGATAGTTCTAATCTTGTAATCACTGTATATACTATATCTATTTCATTTAATTTTTCCCCACGTTTGGCGAATCCTTTTTTTCCGTTATATAAAGTACATCCTCTTCCAAGTTTCTCAATAATGGATAATCTTATCTCATTACTTTTTTCTGAAATTATGGATACTCCTATATATTCTTCAATCCCATCTATTATAAAGTCAACTGTTTTGGAGGCTGTAAAGTATGTCAGTATTGCATATAGTGCAACTTCAATTGATAAAAAATAAGCACCGGCAAGAAAAATAAATAAGTTGAAAATTAATATTACATTTCCTACGGTAAGACTTGTTTTTCTGCTTATAAAAACTGCTAATACTTCAGTTCCATCTAAAACAGCTCCGCCTCGTATGGATAAACCAACGCCTAATCCCAAAAAGAACCCACCAAATGCAGCAATTAAAAGTTTATCCTTCGTAATTACTGGGTATGGTATCAGATAAATAGAGATGGATAATACGATAATTGCTATGATACTTTTTATTGCAAATGCTTTGCTAATAGTAGAAAACCCAAGTATTATAAAAGGTATATTTATCAGAATTATTAAAATTGAAATTGAAAAACCTGACAATTCATTTACAATTAGGGATATACCAGTAACTCCTCCATCAATAAAGGAATTTGGTAATAGAAAACCTTTTAATCCAAAACCTGCTATAAATGCACCAGATAAAATAAACAATGAATTAATAAAAAAATGTTTAAAATCAATTTTTATATCATAAGAAATTTTATCGAATTCTTCTTTTGTAGGTTCATTTTTCCTTATATTGTAATTTTGTCTTATTGTTTTATTAAAGATGTATTGAAAAATTGAATTCATTTCAACTTATTGTTTTTTTATATTATTACTTATCAAAATATGACATTAATTATAATTCTATGTTCTCCTTCATTTAATTTTAGGATGGAACATGTCGTGTTGTTTACTCAACAAAGATATAACATTTTTAAATACGAAATTTAAAACATGCGTATTTTATTTTCAGATTATACTTAATAATTTGATATAATACACTTAAATACAATTGAATGCGATATAATTTTTTAAAAAATTGCATAAACTAATGTTTTATATCAAACCGCTAACAAAAGAATGAAATGAATTTTGTCCCGTCAAACTCTTATCTCGTCAATAATGACGAGACGGGATGCCGACAGACAAACAGTTTTAAAACAAAAGCGAAGCGAATTGTTTTAATGAACTTGTTAGCAAGTCGGTATTTTTGCCTCTTCTATGCGGTGAAATCCTTCATAATAAACTAATTTCGTTAATTCATATTTTGCAGTAAATGAGCCGGGATGAATTTTATTTTTATGTTCATAAACCCTTTTCTTTAAATCGGAAGTTACTGCTGTATAAAGAGTAGTGTTTTTTTTATTTGATATATATGGCTCCTCCTCGTTTCATTGACTATTTTCTTAAGATTGCTTCGTGCGTTCCTACCTCGCAATGACGGGGTGAATAGTTACTAAGAAAGAAATCATTTTTTTCATCATTAAAAAAAAGAAAGTACTTTTGTACCAAAGTAAAGGCATTCATGAATATTTTAAAAAAAATAGATAACTTTCTTTTTGGACGATTTCAGGAACATTATGCTCGCATGTTAGAAAAAGAAGCGAGCAATTGTAAATCATTGTTGGATGTAGGTTGTGGTTTTCAATCGCCGGTGCAGCGTTTTTCAAATAAAATACCCTATTCGGTGGGTGTTGATATATACGAATCTGCCATAGAGCGAAGCCGTCAGGCAAAGATACACACCGATTATAGAATCGGGAATGTAATGGATTTGGATAAAATGTTTCTTCCAAAATCGTTTGAATGTGTAGT
Organism: uncultured Bacteroidales bacterium; assembly: GCA_964431135.1. GTDB lineage: Bacteria > Bacteroidota > Bacteroidia > Bacteroidales > GWA2-32-17 > Ch61. Next base: position 685 of record CAYSIN010000145.1, on the reverse strand, counting down.
GGCATCCGATATCATAGAACACTTAACCAAAGAAGATGGGTATAAATTGCTGGAGATGATGGAAAAAATTGCCACCAAAAAGGTTATTGTTTATACACCAAACGGTTTTTTACCGCAACATGAATTTGACGGAAACAGCAAGCAGGTTCATATTTCTGGCTGGGAAATAGATGAAATGCGAAAATTAGGCTATCGTGTTACAGGTATCAATGGTTATAAAAAACTACGGGGTGAATTTGCTTCCATCAACTATAAACCAAGAGTATTTTGGGGCAGGATTTCCTTATTAAGTCAATGTTTCACTACAAAAAATCCTAAACACGCTTTTGGCATTTTATGTGTAAAGGATATGTCATAAATTCAGAACTCCTTACACAATAACCAATAATCAATGATTCACGATTATTATTCGTAAACAGATTTATAGTGAGCGGAGCCAAACTATATTTCCCTAAAATAATAAATTTCATGAATAGTAATCTTTGTGTATATTTTCTTGGCGTTCTTTGCGTTTAATTTTTTTTTACCGCACGTGTCTCGTCAGCAATGACGAGACGAGAAAGTGCGCAAAGTTTTACGCAAAGAGCACAAAGAAACAGTTCTAATAAATTTATCATATTTTTTTCCTACTAAATAGTCGTCCCTTAAAAACTCATTTTAATCTTTCTTGTACTTTTCTTTTTTT
>CAYSIN010000144.1:0-4889 GCA_964431135.1 uncultured Bacteroidales bacterium | reverse complement strand
AACGCGGCTTGCGCGGCGAAGAACACGTCGAACCAATCGATCCCATCGGGCGTAGAGACCCTTGTCACATTTTCCGGCACGGACTACATGACCGAGACGACCATGTGGACGGCGGGAAACCCCGGCAGGATCTACGCGCCCTATCCCGGGCTCTACTACTGCCAGTTCCGCGGGATGTGGCAGGCTTCCACGACAGGCAGCCGCACGGCGTCAATCATCAGAAACAACGTCACCCGGTACTCCTATGAGGTCAGGCCCGGCTCGACCGACTTCACTACAAGCTATGCCGATGCGCTCATCAAGCTCGACAAGGGCGACTTCGTCGCGGCATGGGCGTCCCAGAACACAGGCGCGAGCCTTACGCTTAACGCTGCCGCCGAGTACACGCCCCGCTTTGAAGTGATCAGGCTCGGGGACTAGGCCGGGAAAAGGAAAGGAGGGCGGGCCTTTGGCTACCCGGTACGGCTTTACCGATTCGGTCTCAGGGGACCGGGTCTATACTTCATCGCTCTTTTCGAGGCGGATCGGATTTACGGGCTCGGACGGCGTCCTCTTCACCGGATACTCGCCCCTGAAGGTGACCGAGACTAGCCCGGCGGGCCTTAAGGTGAAGGTCGATATCGGAGCGGCCTTCGTTCAGGGAAGATGGTTTGAGGTGTACTCCGCGGCTGAGGAGGTCATCATCGCATCTGCCGATCCGGTAAATCCAAGGATCGACCGCATCATCGTAAGGCTTGACTACACGGGCCGGACGGTCGCGCTTGCGGCGAAGGCCGGGACGCCAGCCCCCTCTCCCGCGCCGCCCGCCCTAGAGCGCGACTCGTCGGCCTGGGAGATCTCTCTTGCGCGCGTCCGCGTCGCAGCCGGCGCGACGCAGATTCTGGATTCGGCCATCACCGACGAGCGGTTCGATCCTTCCGTTGCCGGGCTCTCCCGGCCACTGTCGCACCTTTCGGGCGCGTCGAACGCCGCGGTGGCCGTGAGGAACACGACGAACGTCACCATCCTGCACGACATCGATACCGAGATTGCTTGGCAAGGCGTAGAATACATGACGGAGAACTCAATGTGGACGGCGGGAAGCCCCGGCAGGGTCTATGCGCCATACCCCGGGCTGTACCTGTGCCTATTCAGGTGCATGTGGGCAGCGCATCCTACGGCGAGCCGGTACGCCGCGATGAGGCGCAACAACCTGGACAGGTTCGCCCGCGACATCAGGCCCGGTTCCTCCTCCTACCTCACCACGAACTTCGCCAAGGCGCTTATAAGGCTGGACAAGGGCGACTACGTGAACCTGAGGGTATACCAGCCTTCAGGCGTCTCGCTGTCCCTTCTCGCATACGCTGAATATACTCCGCGCATGGAGGTGATCCGCCTTGGAGAGTAGCGAAGGCCGGCGCATCGTGCGCCGGGGCGCGGTAAGGGCCCGGTCGCAGGATGAGGCCCGTGAGATTCTATTTCGGCGGTTTCCATACGGCAGGATCGCGGGGCTGTATCCAGCGGAGCGAAATCTCGGGTGTGGCAGGTGGGAATATGAGCTTGAGCTGCGGCGAAGGGAGTCTAGTTGGCGGCCCGTGGAGGACGTAGAAGGAGTGAGGATATAGGGAAGATACCGGCCAGGCGGCAAACGTGCTTCCTAGGCGAATTGAGAGGCTTGCTCAGCAGGGCTGAGCAATAGAAAGAAGCATATTGGCGAACTCACGCTATGGAGTCTCAAGCCCTGTCTGCCACTCAGGAGCTACTTCTTCCTTCAGCCGAAGACCAGACAAGTACTTTTACACATGGACATACCATGTGTCACTCGAATTCGCCTTCTTCAAGTACGACTACGGCAAGTACGACCGGTATGTCGATACAGGCCTTTCGAATGAATAGGGCTTGGTCGTAATGCTCTCATCCACACGATCTATGTCCCGAAAAACGGATTTGAACGAATCATCGATCCTTCTCTGACGCTCTTCTTTCTCATTGTACTCGCGGTACGAGTCATGGTAGTTCAGCAACTTGGTCACCTTGTCACCTATGGATTCATCGCGCATGGATTCATCGCGCACAGTAGTCTGAAGCTCACGAATCTGCCATTTCAAAGAGCTGAGACCGGATTCAGCCTCGGATAGCTGGCTTTTCATCAGTCGGTTTTCGCTCTCCATGCGCTGTATCTTCTCCCCCTGCTCCCTTTCCTGACGCTCTAGTCCCTGAGTCTCCATCTCCTTGAGCAAGTCGCGAAGGCGCGGAGAAGTGGTGCGCTGGCGGCTGGCGTTCACGGCGCGCTCATAGTCCTGTATCATGCGGCGTTGACGAACAATCACAATCCCGGCGACAACCCCCAGAGTCAGGACTACGAGTGCTAGCACTCTGTATGTTCTAGGGCCCATCCAACACCCTCCGTCTCAAAACACGGCATCGCTCTAGTCCGGTCACCTAATTGTCATTTTCGCGACTATTGCGATGAATTCCTTCCCAGTTCAGTGATTTCGCCCTGTCTCTCATCGCGTTGTGACGTCCGCACGGGCTTAACGGGAACATAGCTCCTGCGAAGTAGACCTCTCGGTTGCATGCCACTTGCTGCCCGTTTTCCCCCAATGAGGCTATGGAGGGCTGCGTGCCACATCTTGACCGGAAGTCTCAGAGGGATACAGCACGCGTGGAAGAAGTATATTAGTATGTTGGAACTGATCAGCTTCGAGCGGCCAGCGCCTATGAGAGGGAGGGAATGCAGGATGGACGCAAGAAGGATGAGGACGCTTTTCGCCGCTTTGCTCGCGGCGTTAATCATCTTTGGAGCGGGCGCGCTGGGCAGCGCCGAGCCCGAGAACTCCGTCCTGCTCACCCTCTCGGTGATAGACGTCGGCCAGGGAGACTCAATCCTTATTTCCACATCCGACGGCCATGCCATGCTGGTTGACGGAGGGCCGTCTGACGCTTCCGGAAGAGTCCTTGAAGAGATCAGGAGGGCCGGTGTCGACAAGATCGATGTTCTTGTAAGCACGCATCCGCATGCCGACCACATAGGCGGCCTTTCAGGCGTGCTCGATGCGGTTCCGGTGGGCAGGGTCATCGATTCCGGCAAGGTCCACACCTCCAAGACTTACGAGGGCTATCTGGAGAAGATCCTGGAGAGAGACATCCCGTTCGCGCTTGGACGAACCGGATCTTCATTCGCCCTGGGCCCGGCGATGGTCAAGATTCTCTGGCCCGCCGAGAAGCTCTCGGACAACCTCAATGACTGCTCTGTCGTAGTGCGCGTGATCTATGGCAGGTTTTCCGCGTTCCTGGCCGGTGATATTGAAGCGGGCAGTGAGCAGGCGCTGGTTTCTAGGAACCTACTGTCCCCGGCGGTGGTCCTCAAGGCGGCGCACCACGGGAGCGACACCTCCACAAACTCGGCGTTCCTGGCCGTTTTGAGGCCGGCAATAGCCATCATCTCGGCGGGCGCGGGCAATAGCTACGGCCACCCTGCAGCGGGCGTTCTCGCAAGGCTCAAGGCGTCAGGCGCGAAGGTCTACCGGACTGACCTTGATGGCACCGTCAGCGTCAAGACCGATGGAGAGAGCTGGCAGGTTGACACCAGACAAGATGGTGAGAGCAAAGCGGCGGCTGCCGCTCCAGCGCCTTCGCCGGCTGGCGGGACCGGCCAGAAGTACTACGGGAGCAGGAACTCGGACGTGTTCCATTACCCATGGTGCAAGCACGCCGCAAGCATCAAGCCCGCGAATCTGCGGGTCTTCAACAGCCGGCAGGAGGCTATTGATAAGGGGTACAGGCCGTGCAAGGTGTGCAAGCCGTAGGCCGACTATTGCACCTGGATATGCAGGTAGAAATCCATAGGGTGACTAGCCCCCCAAAAACCCCAAGGGTAGCGAAAGCCGCGCGAACAGCAAAGCGCGAAGACCATTGCCGAGGTGCAGTTGTGCTTCGCGCAAGCACGACTGAATGGCCACTAAAGCCTCATCGGCGTACGCAGCAACAATGCTGCGGCGGGCACCCGATTGCGGTCGGCCACAGACTCTGCAGGCGTCGATCAGTGGTTGCTCATCTATTACCTCCTTGTCAGAGCAAAGTGACAAGGTTGCCTTTACCATCATAGCCGAGGGTTTTGGAGTCAAGGTATCTTCCGATAATCTCCTTCTCATACACGTTGTCAGTTTCCAGAGAACCCAGTGCCTTCGCGACCCCACTCCAGGTTATTATCTTGATATCGCTCGGATCGTTCAGGATTCCGCCTATTGCTGGAATCAGTCCGGGGTCGGCCTGATCGCGGGTAAGCAAGACCAGTTGGGCGGGCCGGTTGAACTGTCGCTCCAGGGCCCTCGTGAGCAAGAGAAATCGGAACAGCTGATACCCGATGGCGTTGACCACATCATCAACTGTGGAGCATTTGAAGAGGGCATCACCATACTCATCGAAGGCCGCATTGTACTTGGTGACACTTCCTTCGCTTGGCTTTGTTATCGCAGAAGACCCAACTTTCACCTCAAGTACGATTATCTTGGTGTTCGTAATAATGATAAGGTCCGGCTCCGAGTCCGATCCCGGCTTCTCGCCGATGGCGCGCCTTGCATCCTTGAGCTCGGCCAAGACTGATTGCGACTCCGGATCCATCGACCAAAACACCGTCTTCTCATGAACCATGCCGGTTCGGAGACGGTCTGGGATGACCTGAGCGAGGAATTTGTCCATCAGGCCATTGCGGACAAGATACCGGAAGACACTCCAAGTGACCGAATCCTCGTCGCATTCTCTCCCCAATCGCATCCATGTTCGCTTCCCGTTGGCAGGATTCGCAAGGAGCCTGGCCAATCTCAACTCGTCATCATCGCCCCATAACAGCGAACACTCCGGGTTCTCGTATTCAAACGTAGTCGGCGATATGTAGATCCTGTGCTTAG
>CAYSIN010000143.1:1547-4934 GCA_964431135.1 uncultured Bacteroidales bacterium | reverse complement strand
TTTTTCTATGAATTGATGCACATGCATGCCGCTGCCCGCAACCTTATACATTGGCTTGGGCATAAAAGTCACCTTTAGCCCCAGCTCATCCGCCTCGCTACGGAGAATCCATTTGGCAAGAGATACAGCATCTCCTGCCTTCGCCATAGAGATAAAATCCAGCTCGATCTCGAGTTGCGCGGCAACGACTTCGTGGTGATGATATTTGACAGGAATACCGACATCGATCATCGTCTTTACGGCACGATTTCGCAAAAGCTGATACCGATCCTCTGGAGCCATACGATGATACCCTTGAGAAAGCCCAATCCATGGTGTATCGCTATAGTCCTCGCCAATGCCCTCCGAACTTTCGACAAAGTAATAGGAATGATCCGTAGCTGTCGAATAGCGCACCTCTTCGAAAACATAGAATTCAAGCTCTACGAGCATCTTGATATCATCGCCTATTCCAGATTCCATTAGAGCAGCATTAGCAGCCCTTATTACCGAACGTGGATACTGCCCGAACAGCTCACCTTCCGTTGTTCGAACATCGCAGAATAAATGGAGAATATTGAATTCATCCTTCTGCTCCACGAATGCTGTATCCATATCGGGAACAGCTACCATGTCCGATGCATGCACTTTTGCATATCCAAAATTAGAGGCATCGAATCCAATCCCTTTCTTGAGTACCGCTTCGTCAGCAAATGAAGACGGAAGACTTACCGCCCTCATTCGTCCGTCGATATCGATCACGATGAGCGATACATAGTCGATACCCCCCAAATCGCCATTCCATTGAGATAATTTCATATAAAACTCCCCGTTGTGCCGCGAGTGCGGCTTAGTGAGTGACTCATCGTGTCATCCTTTTTTGGCTACTTCTTTTTATCTTTGACCTCGCTGAGTCTACAAATCAAAACAGATTTTTGGATAATCTTCCTGCATCGACATATTGTAAACCGAGATCATTCATCCGGCAAGTTACGAAACGATGGTATCAAAAAATGAAACAAATACTTGAGTTTTTTACGAGGATTGCTTGAATACATAGAAATTAACTCTTATAATGACTTTTTTAGAAAATCTTATGAAAAACTCCTTGTTTTAATCGCGATAAGATAAGAGAATTATCTCTCAGTGGAGAAAAAAGCTATGGCTGAACCTTCGAGCAGAAAGAGATTGACGCGTTCTGTATTGAGTGAGCAGATAAAAGAACAGCTCATGGAGGATATTTTCCATAAAAAATATAAAGCTGGCGATCGAATTGTGGAGAGTGCCCTCGCAAGAGAACTTGGAGTAAGCCAAGCTTCAGTGCGAGAAGCATTAAGAAGCCTTATTGCAATGGGCTTTCTAGAAAATGAACCTTTTAAGGGAATTACTGTGCGCTCTTTTACCACACAGGATTTGATGGAAGTAATCACAGTACGGGTTGCGCTCGAAACCCTTGCGTGCCAGCTTGCAGTAAAACGAATTACCGATGAGGAAATAGATCAGCTCGAGGATATAGTAAATGAGATGATTCAAGCTTCGGAGCAAGGCGATATAGATAAACGAATTCATCTCAATATCCTTTTTCACGAAAAGCTGGTCGAAACATCGGGAAATAAACTGATTGTACAACTCTATAAATATATGCGTTTTGGGACATGGTCTCTTCTTACTGGGCGCCTTTCAAATATGGATCCAATCCATATTTCGACTAGGCATAGAATACTCTTAAATGCATTGAGATCAAGGGACTTGGAGAAGATTACCGCGGCAATTCGGGACCATATTGAGAGTACTAGTTTGCCTTTAGGCGAATTGCTTGCAAAAGAAAAGAATTCTAACCATAGTTGACCAATAACAATAAACAAATCCAGCCAGTTCTCTTATTATTAGATCTTAACCCATGCAGCAATCCTAGATCAAAACGATAATTTCCATCTTTATTGAATGCTTTCTGTTAAACGAGTTCTTACATAACTAAAGAATAAGATTTTCCTTGACAAATGGAAAGATTGGATCGATAATCGTTAATCGATAGCGATAGACTATCTAAGGAGGACTTATGGACCGAAATAAAGTTTTGGCTCAGTTCCTTGGCGATGAAGAGTTCCCAGTGCAATGGGCAAATGATGACGAAAAGAAACTATTCTGGTGGTTTGACGACAACCATTGCCCTAATCCGGTATCGCCCATGTATTTCAGTATGGATGGATGGTGGGGGCCTACATGCGAGTATATGTATCGAAGGTTTGATAATCCCCTGGGGTTTAAATGGCCAGCAAAACGCATAAATGGTTATGTCTATACAGCTATTGTGCCTCGGCCTGAAGAAGAAGAGGCAGCTACCGCACCATATTATCTATGGGTAATGCCAAGCTACGCCACAGACTTCCTAACATTATGGAGAGATCGCTACATCCCCGAGATAAAGGCAAACTTTGCTTATATCGACAATTACGATGCTGAACACGCAACTTTGCCTCAGCTCATGATACATCTTGAAGAGATGATCGATATTCAGGAGAGGCATTTCCGTCTTCATTGGATACTAAATTATGCACAATTCCAAGTTTCAACAGATTTTGGAGCAATTGTCAAAGAGCTTTTGGGTGAAGTTCCTTCAGATCTTTTAGGCAAGGTAAATATTTCCAGGGCAGATAGAAACTGGGATAGCTTGCGCGAACTCTGGAAGCTAAAAGAAAAAGTAAAAGGTAGCAAGGAGCTCAGCCAAGCCTTCAAAGAAGGAAAGAATGGTTCCGAGATTCGTGGGCTTCTTGGAAAGACCAATGTAGGAAAGCAATTCTTGAAGGATATCGAAGCCTATGCAAATGAGTTTGGATATAAGTCTATCTATACGCATGAATACAGATTCAAGCTATGGGTAGAAGACAATACTCCTATTATTGAGCAAATTAAGAACAACTTCGATACGGACTTCGATTTCAACAAGGCATATAACCATTCAATAAAAGAGCAAGATGAAGCAATAGCTGAATTGCGTAGGCGTTTGGCTGGAAAATCTAAGGAAGATAAGGATCGCTTTGAGAAAGCTCTAGATCTCAATCTAAATATGATGCCATTGACCCCCGACCATCACTTCTATTTTGATCAATCCACCTATGCACGAATGAGAATCGTCTTGCTGAGGATTGCGAGAAAGATGGTTAAAGAAGGAATGCTCGATGATCCAGAAGATATAATGTATTTGGAATATGAGCAGTTAAGGCGCTATGTAGCAAATCCAAAATCCTATGATGGACGAGCTCTTATCAAGAAGGCAAAGCTCGATATGGAAAAAGCTAACAAGATTACTCCTCGACCTTGGGTTGGTACGGTGACCTATTGGGGTATGTATGTAGAGCCATATCATATGCTCTGGGGATATCCAGAACGATTTGAAAAGGATTTTGG
>CAYSIN010000143.1:0-1447 GCA_964431135.1 uncultured Bacteroidales bacterium | reverse complement strand
TAGAGCCATATCATATGCTCTGGGGATATCCAGAACGATTTGAAAAGGATTTTGGTCGCGGCGGAGTTAAAGGCATTGTGAGAGGTATAGCTGCATCGCCTGGTGTTGCAGAAGGAATTGCCCATGTGGTCCAAAGTCCTGCGGAATTCGATTCTGTTAAGAAGGGTGAGATACTTGTTTGTGTCATGACGAATCCTGCATGGGTTGTCGTATTCAGCAAGGTCGCTGCTATTGTCACGGATGCGGGCGGTGTGCTTTCTCACTCCGCCATTACTGCAAGAGAATTTATGATTCCAGGTGTTGTTGGTGCAAGTAACGCCACAAGATCAATAAAGACAGGAGATAGAATTCGCGTAGATGGAAGCACGGGCGTCGTAGAGATTCTTTGATTCGGTTATAGCTTAGGTTGTTTCAGTTTTTATCTGAAACAGCCTAAACCTTTTGGATTAAGAAGACATGTAAGGAGGCAAAACATGGCAGAGGTCAAGACAAAGGAGACAATTCCATTCTGGTTGGCAGTGGGTATTACAGCAATAGTCTTTTTACCCTTAACCATTTTTTTAGGGAAATACAATATTCCTCTGTGGGTTTCATTTATCGTATGGGCGGAGTTTTTTAACTTTGGAGCGACCGTCAAAAAAGCATGGAAATTCATTCTTATTGCATTCCCTGCGGGAGCTGCAATCTGCGCGGCTGGTTTCATAGCCTCATTTTCTCTATCTGCCAGTATTCCAGCTCTTGCTGGTCCGGGCGGATCTGGAATGTGGGGAATGTGGGTTGGCTTTGGCATCGCAGTCTGTGTTCTTGTTTATATTATGAAGTTTTCCAAGATTCTAAGCGAAGGATCTCTTTCTTATTTCAATGGCATGACTATGATGATCGCTGTTCTGTTCACCAACTCTTATCCAAAAGGCGATAATCTCTCAATTCAGGTCAACGTAATAATCGCATGCCTTTGGACCATTCTCTCTGGCTGTTTTGGTCTTTTTCTAGGATGGTTTAATATGGCGATTACATTCCCTAAAGAGGTACATGATCAATAAGTGATCTTATCTGGACTTTTTAGTGTAGTCCTGAGGCCATCATAGGAAATGAATGGCCTCGCTTTTTTTATGCGCCTATTATCTTGCCATTGTTGATGTCTCTAGCTTTATCTCTGCAGTTGAAATATTTCCAGCCTTTATTTTTTCAAACTAATCTTTCCAGCCATCAAAAAAATTAAGCTCTTTCAGAATAGCTTGTGAAACCTCATGGTAAGAGGGTTCCCTCAGTTTTTCTGCTAATTTTCTAGCACTGCCAGTATAGAGTTCGATATGGCTAGCCTCCTCTATGCCTTCTGCAAGTCCATGCATGGTATCGTAGTTTCTATAGCTGATTGTTCCATATTCAGCATAGACCTTGATGACTTGCATTAGGCCTATCCACCCAAACTTATCAACCTGATCGG
>CAYSIN010000142.1:0-4942 GCA_964431135.1 uncultured Bacteroidales bacterium | reverse complement strand
AATATCCGTCTTGCCTTAGGGGTCTCTTATTTATTTGATAAATATGCAGAAGCCAAACGCCGTCCCGATCTTGGTCTTTATGCCAGTTATGGAAAGAAACCAGCCGTTGGCGGAGAAGTGGTTGAAGTTGGCGAAACTCCTATTCAGACAGGTATTGTAGTACCTCCAACAAGTACTACTGTTAGTCCTTCCGGAGAAATTGTAGTTGTTCCACCTACAGGGACAGCAACCAAACCTCCTGCTGGAGGAACAGTTACACCTCCTGCTGGAGGAACAGTTACTCCTCCTGCTGGTTCAGAAGTTGTTGTTGGTCCTGGTACCCAATTACAAACCCCTGGCTTAGTTACACCTGGAACTGCAGGTTATGAACAGCTTTCTCCTGAAGTTCAGGATTTGCTGAAAGAGCTTCAAATGCTGAAAGAAGAAAGGCAAAAAGCTCAGCAGGCAATGGAAGAGCTGCGTAAATGGATAGAAGAACTGAAGCAACAAAAGCAATAATTTAATCTATACACTAAAGCGTGTATAGATTGAGGAATTATGTTTCCCAAAATAAAGATGAGGAAGGTTCAAGATAGCTTTTACGGGTAAAAGAATCTTGAACCTTATCATCATCGGAAAAAAAGAGAATTTAAGAGAGCGGGATTATGAAACATACTGTTAAGATTATATTCCTAATTATTATTGCAGTGTCTTTCCTGGCAGTAGCTTATGCTCAGGATGCCGATCAAAGCACCAAAGAAGAGCTTCAGCTACAAATAACCCAGGAAAAACAAACTATCAGAGAATTAGCTAAGATGTTTTTAATTGATGCCCTGCCGGAATTATTGAATGAAGATCCAGCCCTTGCTGAACAGGCGTTAGTAAAATACAAAGCAGTTTTTTCCGGGATGGATCAAAATGATTTTATATATTTACTGGGTCATTTCTATGCACGGATGGGTGAAAATACAAAAGCAATTGGCTATTTTACTTCTTTGCTTAATACTCAGCTGAACAGTGATGCGCGGAAAATGCTAAACTTGGCACTATATCAGCAAGTAGTGAATTTTTTGGAGACAGGTAATCGCCAGGCAGCTAAGGATTTTTTAAGCGCTATTATATTTGAGAATTACAATATTGATACATACTATCCTACTTATCTATACATTTGGGCTGATATGGCTGCCGATGACGGTGAATATGAAAGTGTGCTCAATACCTTAAACAGCTACATTCAAAACCGGGATATTATAATGAATCAGCTGCTACCTGAAAAAATAGCAATCCTGGCAAGAGTGCAAAACTTAAATTTACAGCCCTATTATGCTAACCCCAGTTTTGGTGAATATACAAAGTTAGCTTCTGAAATAGATAACATCAAAGCAGATTTAACACATAATTATAACCAGCTAATCTCATTGAAGGGAATTTTTTATCTTGATTCCATTATTAATATGCATTCTGAGGAAATGATCTTACTGGATTCACTAAAGATAGTTATTCTGGATTATGTTGATCAGAAATTGCATTCTGAGGAAACAGTTGTGAGGGGTAATTTGCTGTTACAGCAAGTGAAACACATCTCTACCAGTTATCAAAAACAGCTTGAGATAATGGATGGAATTCTGGAAAAGCAATATGAACGGTTTATGAATAATGATCCCAGTATTCAGGGTCACAACTACAGTGATATGGAATTGAAACGCCTCTATGATATTGAGAAAAACATTATGCTCTATAATAATCTTATTGACGAACTGGATACAGATATTGCCGATCCTCAATTAGCGTCAATTCAAGACCAGCTGAAAAGAACCAGAGCTGAGTATTCGGAAAAACGCACCAGTTTGCAAATCCGCAAAAATGACTTGCTGCAAACGCGTAAACATACTAACGAAGTAGAAGAAAAAATTTTTAATGCTCTTTTGGAAGAGTATTACTCTCTCAACCAGGATAAAAAGGATATTGATATTCAACTGGCAGAGATTGATAAATTTATGCAGGAAGAGACGAAGAATATTTTTACGGATGAGCAGCGCAACAAAATTAAGAACCACATCGCTAATCAAATAGCCCTAACTGCTGATCGCAGCAATCGTGATGAACCTATTCGTAAAAACGCCCAGGACTTGGTTGCCAATGTAGAATTCGTTAAATTGCAGCTGGATTATCGCAACCTACATATCAAGGAACAAGCACGATTAGCGGAAGCACAAAAAGGAACTTTAACCGAGCAGCAATTGATGCAACAGCAGGCGAATATTTTAACTGAAAAGAAAGATTTAATTACCCGGATACAGAATTTTATAAACAACAATCCTAATTTCCAGGCAGTTGCTCAGCCCAACGGAACCTATCTTATCAGTAATGCTGATCTTTATTACAATCTGGCAGAGCTTCAATATGCTGTTTATATGGATACACCAAATATTGCTTTGGAAAGTTATCGCAAAGTTGTTCAGCTTGACCCCGGCAATGTGAATATGGCTGCTACACTGTATAATATAGGTTTCATCAGCAGTCAGCTTAGTTATCAAAGAATTGACACAAATAAGAGTCGTTTTTATGAAATACACAAAGAAGCGCTTACTCTTGACGATGCCAGCAGATATAAAGAATCAGATTTTGCAGAGGCAATCAGCTCCTATCAAAAAATCGTAGATAATTATACTACCTCTCCTTATTATGAAGAATCCCTATACCGCTTAGGTATCTTATACTATTTTATTGCTACCGATGCTGATCAACCGCAGCGTTATTATGCTATTGCTACCAATTATTTTGATACAATAATCAATAAACCGGATAGCAAATATAAATATGATGCTATCTATCAGCGTGGCTGGTTACGCTTAAATTCTTATCAGGAACAAGACCTTAAACTGGCTATGAACGATTTTCTCACCTTGTTAAACGCTGTGGATAGCGGACAGATTAGCGATCCCGTAGTAGCTAAAGATTATCGTGATGACGCCGTTGATAATATTGCCTTCTGCTTAATTGCTTTAGATGGAACGGATTTCAATTCCTATGCCAAAGGTGTGCAGGAAATTCAAAATCTCGTAAACACCTACAAAAATCCCGAAGTAATAAACCGCATCGTTGATAAAGCTACTATCAATAAACTGGACTTGGCTTCCACTTTGCAAGCTGTTGATTTTATCTGGCTGAAAATAAATATGAACCCTCTGGCAATTGAAAATCCTGCTTTGGTGGATTCTATTTTGAAACTGTATGCCGGAGCTAAATATGAACTGCGAGAGGGAAAGAACTTTGATCAGATTTCTCAAGAACTTTACCAGAATATTATTACTAACTATGGTAAAAACTCTGCCTGGTATGCGGCAAACAAAAATAATGACAGAATTGCCCCTCAGCTGGCAGTGATTAATAATGCTTTTGAGAAAAGAGCTAATTTCCTGTATAACGAATTTCTGGATGATCCCGTTAACGAGAGCAAGCTCCTTGCTTACAACCAGCATATAGAACAATATGCCGATTTCCCGGAATTGCAGGGAGCAAATTACGCTACCTGGAAAGCTCAAACGGATAAAACTAACTTACTGCTTGTCAACAAATTGGCTGAGAGTTCCAATCTGCCCAAATACTATTTAAGTGCAATTAGAAACCTGCAGGAGTTTAATGCAAAATATCCTCAGGATGAGGACTACTTCCTGAATGAAGGGCTTATTTACACTTATTCTTATAATGTATATAATCTGATGAAAGACCTATATGGAGATGGCTTTCAACCTGAACCTGCTTTACCTGCTAATGCCGATGAGCTTTTTGCTATGTTTCAATCAAATTCACAACGGTTTATTGGTGTTCTGCGCAGTGATGCCTATAAAAATCCTGAACGAGAAAAGCAGGCAGTGGATATTTTGCTTAGTTTGGCAGATATTCAATATGATCGCGGTAAAATGCCTGAGGCAAAAGCGCTCTATTTATCTGCATTGGAAAATGAATCCTTAATTCCGAACGGAACTAAATTCACCGTTTACGGAAAATTGGCTTTAATAGCAGATAGCGAAAAAAATTATGCCCAGGCAGAAGCATACTACCGTTCAGCACTCACTTATGCCTCCACCCCTGCAGAGCGGGAAACAATTACCAGTAATATCCTCTACCAGATTCAAAACAGTTACGAAGCAGCTGAAAGAGCCGGTAACTATTCTTTAGCTGCCAGTGAACGTTTGCGTCTAGCTACAGAAATGAAACCTGCAGAAACCAAACGCATTACAGGTTATAAAATGGGAGCGCAGGAAGCATATCTCAAGGCAAAGGAATATCAAAAAGCAATAGATATTCTGCTGGAACTTGCCGGTTCAGGCACAGATATTGATAATATCTACTATTATTATTATCGGGCTTATGAAATTGCCAATGCTGATACTGCAATGAATAATCCGGAATATGCCAATACTATTCTGGATAGCTTTATTTCTAAATACCCAAGCAGCAATCAGGCATTTAAACTGCGTTTAGCAAGAATTGAAGAAATGGAAAAAAATGTTACGCAGAAGAATGCTGCTGCAGAAGCATACCTTGCCCTCTATGAAGAAGTTAAAAATAAAAATATTAATACCGGTGAGATTACTCCGGATTATCTTTTAACCAAAGCGGCAGATAATTATCGCGATGCCCGCAACCGGGATAAAGAAATTGAAACCTATAACTTAGTTATAGCAACTTATCCTAAACATACTAATGTAATACCTTATATGCAGCTAATGGCGGATTATTATTTGGATAAGGGAGATACACTGAAGTATGAACAATTAGCAAAAGAAATTCACCAAAAAGATAGAACCAAAAGCGCATATTATCAGTGGATTGCCAATGCTAAACTGAAAAAACTGATGGATAAATTTGATAATGCCTATAAAAATAAAAATTATCCTGATGCCTTTAAATACCGCGATGAATATAAGCGCGTGGAAACAGCATATAAAAAAGATGG
>CAYSIN010000141.1:0-4947 GCA_964431135.1 uncultured Bacteroidales bacterium | reverse complement strand
ATTGCTGACGAGACAAAATTCATTTCATTCTTTTGTTAGCGGTTTGGTATAAAATGAGTTTTTAAGGGGTGACTATATAACTGATATATTTTTTTGTTTCAAAATATCTGATATACCTTTGCGATGTTAAATTTTAAAAAATTGAAATCATGAAATCTTATGTATTTCCGGGACAGGGTGCCCAATTCCCCGGTATGGGAAAAGACTTATATGAAAGTAATGCCGATGCTAAACATTTATTTGAAAAAGCCAACAAAATACTTGGTTTTCGCATTACCGACCTTATGTTTAATGGTACAGAAGATGAACTGAAACAGACCAAAGTTACACAGCCAGCCATATTTCTTCATTCGGTAATATTGGCAAAAACTATGGGTGAAGCCTTTAAGCCGGAAATGGTTGCCGGACATTCGTTAGGTGAATTTTCGGCATTGGTATCAGTAAATGCCATGAGTTTTGAAGATGGATTGCAATTGGTATTTGCAAGAGCCATGGCCATGCAAAAGGCATGCGAGATGCAACCTTCGACCATGGCTGCCATTTTGGGACTTGACGATGCTGTGGTAGAAGAAGTATGTGCTTCTATCACCGACGACATTGTGGTGCCTGCCAATTATAACAGCACAGGTCAATTGGTGATTTCTGGAAGCATGAGTGGCATCGACAAAGCCATAGAACTACTTAAAGCACGCGGTGCCAAACGTGCCATGAAACTGGTAGTAGGTGGTGCTTTTCATTCGCCCTTAATGGAACCGGCACGTGTTGAATTGGCAAAAGCTATAGAAAGTACTCAGATTAACTCGCCTCTTTGTCCAATTTATCAGAACGTTACTGCCGAAGCAGAAACAAATCCTTCCAAGATAAAGCAAAATCTTATGGCTCAATTAACGTCTCCCGTTCGTTGGACTCAAACTATTCAGAATATGATTCGTGATGGTGCTACTTCTTTTACCGAAGTAGGTCCCGGACAGGTTTTGCAGGGTTTGATTAAAAAAATAAACAGAGACGCTGTTGTTAGCGGAGTATGAACCTTGCGTGCTACATTTTCACTTATAAATACTTTATTTAATAATATCCACACTTCGGCGAATAAATCGTGTAAAGGCTTCTCCTTTGAGCAAATTGTGTGAAAGTAGGGCTATGTCTATAAGTTGATGAACAGTAGTGCTTTCGTTACCAAAGTGTTCAAGTTTTTCTATGCGTTGTTTTTTCAATGATTCTACCTGTTTTTCCTTTTCATTAAGCAATTCCTTTTCGGTAGTTGATATTTCTTCTTCCTTTTTCTTGCTTTGTTCTTCTTTCAATGTATTCAACTCTTTTTCGAGCGGTTCCAGTTGAAGGTCTATTTGTTTCAGTTCTTCGTTGAGTTGTGTCTTTTTCTTTCTCAATATTTTATGAATGAGTGGATGCGACGTATTGACAATAAGGGAATACATATCGGGTAACGTTCCATAAAAGCCTTTGGGTGAGAATTGTGCCATATCTTTCATGCGACGCATATACTCACTGCGAGTAATAACAATGGGCATTTCCTTTTCGTCCAAGGCTTCATAAGAAATCATAAATTCTTCCTTATTGGGAAGTACACCAAACAAAATATGTCGCAAATCGTTCTGGTCGGCTTCGCTCAATGCTACTTTTTTGGCATCTTCTTTTTCTATAAGTTTTTCAATAGTTTCAGCATCTACACGTTTAAAAGTGGTACTTTTAAATTTTTGTTCTAATAGATTAATGAAGTGTAAATCGAGTTGACCATCGAACCATAATACATCGTACCCTTTGTTTTTTGCCTGTTCAATATAGGCATACTGTTCTTCCTTATCGGTAGCATAAAGGTAAACAACGGTTTTATTTTTGTCAGTTTGATTTTCCTTGACCAACTTTTCGTATTCTTCAAAAGTAAAATATTTACTTTCCGTATTTTTAAAGAGGGCAAATTTTTCGGCACGTTCATAAAATTTTTCATCCGACAACATGCCATACTGAATGAATAATTTAATATCGTCCCATTTTTTTTCAAATTCTTCGCGATTGCTTTTAAAAATGTCTTGCAATTTATCGGCAACTTTTTTGCTAATATGAGATGATATTTTCTTTACGTTACTGTCGCTTTGCAAATAACTGCGCGATACATTCAGCGGTATATCGGGAGAATCAAGAACGCCATGCAACAACATCAGATAATCGGGAACAACGCCTTCTACCTGATCGGTAACAAATACCTGATTGCAATACAATTGAATTTTATTTTTTTGAATATCAAAACTGTTTTTTATTCTGGGGAAATATAAAATGCCCGTCAAATGAAAAGGATAGTCCACATTGAGATGAATATTGAAAATGGGCTCTTCAAAATTTTCGGGATACAGTTCACGATAAAATGCATGGTAATCTTCTTCTTTTAAATCGGCAGGTTTGCGTGTCCACAAAGGTTTAGTATTATTGATAATATTGTCTTCGGTCGTTTCAACATATTTATCTTTTTGCCATTCCTTTTTCTTGCCAAACGCAATTTCAACAGGAAGAAACTTGCAGTATTTATGCAACAATTCGTTGATTTTGTTTTCTTCTAGAAATTCTTCGCTGTCTTTGTTTTCTATATATAAAATAACATCGGTACCTTGTGTTTCGCGTTCTGCATCTTCCATAACAAACTCGGGAGAACCGTCGCACACCCATTTTACAGCTTTGGAACCTTCCTTATACGATTTTGAAATTACCTCCACTTTGTCTGCCACCATAAATGCCGAATAAAATCCAAGTCCGAAATGTCCTATCAGGTTTGACTTGTCGTTGTATTTAGATAAAAACTCTTCGGCACTGGAAAAAGCAATCTGATTGATATATTTATCAATCTCTTCGGCAGTCATGCCTATACCAGAGTCAGATACAGTTAATCTTTTTTTGTCTTTATCCAACGAAATATAAATACGAAGATGTTCCGTATCTCCTTTAAATTCGCCATGGTCGGCAAGTGTTTTAAGTTTGGTGGTAGCGTCCACCGCATTTGAAACCAATTCCCTCAGAAAAATTTCGTGTTCTGAATACAGGAATTTTTTAATAACGGGAAAAATGTTTTCCGTCGTAACACCAATAGTTCCTTTTTGCATAATCGTAAAATTTTAATTCGCCGTGAAAAATCAAACATAGTGCCACGACTAAATTTATGACAATTCGGCAGAAAAGAAAATGTGAAAATCTTGTTAACCTCCAATATGAGTTAGACGAGACAAGTTGTGAAAATGTAATGATTACGAATTATGAAAAAAATTCAGTTATAAACACGTAAACAAAAATAACGATGAACACTATAAGTAATGTCAGAAAGATATGTCGTGTTCTTAAACTGCGTCTATGTGCCTGCTGTAATTTTATTTCGCTAATTAAAAAATTGATTTGATTGCTAATTCTTAAAAAGGCATTTTCATTTTTTTTGATAAAGGCAGAAGCCCCGTATTTTTGTGCCTGAATACTGATGTCGGGATTGTCCACTGCAGAA
The DNA here is from genome assembly GCA_964431135.1 of uncultured Bacteroidales bacterium. GTDB lineage: Bacteria > Bacteroidota > Bacteroidia > Bacteroidales > GWA2-32-17 > Ch61. Next base: position 1,448 of record CAYSIN010000141.1, on the reverse strand, counting down.
ATAATAATAACCTGTATATCGGAATTGAGTTGTTTTATTTGTTGCAAGTAATCAATCCCTGTTTTTGCCGAGTGAACAGGTTCCAAAGGTTTTAATAAATAATCCAGTATAACGATATGAAATTGTTTTTTGGGATAGGGGAGCGTATTGTAAAATTTAATAAAATCTTCACCCGACGTATAGGTGTAAACATTATAACTGGTATTTTGCTGAAATTTGGTCAATAAAATCTTATTCAACAATTCGTCGTCATCAATCAGGTAAATATTAATTTCCGAATCTTTGATTTTGACCATTGCAGAAATTTTTGGCAAAAATAGATATTAAAATAATGCTACGTTTATTTTTTTGACGGAATGTTACTTTTTATAGGTGGATTTTTGGGTTCTATATCTTCTCTAAAATACCATGAACCGTTGCTATAGAAGTATCCATCAAAGGTTCCGTTAGGTCCATAAAATTCATGCATGCCCTTATAATTTTTTGATATAGGTACCAGATGGTCAAAAATAACCGCATGATGCGATGAATCGTATTTGCACACCATGGTAGCCTTTAAACTGAAATTAAAAATTTTTCGTTTGACAGTTGCTTGTTCCGATTTAAAAACAGTTTTGCCGAATACAGGTTTTTCAAGACGATTAAAATATAAAATATCTATAACTTTTTTGGTTACATAATTAGAATATCCTTTCCAACCAATAAGCAGATAATAGTTTTTACCTTTGTTTACATAGTTATAAAGTTGATAATATAAGGCACCGTACCAGTTTGAATTTATCAGTGTAGATGTTTCAGCAGTGCTGTCGGGTATTGAATCGGAAACGTCTTTAAGTTTAAAAACTGATGCCGTGGTTTGAGCAATATTTCGCCTATAAAGCAAAAGTCCGTAATATCGGTATATTCCACCCTTTAATCGTATATTCCACGTAAAAATTCTTACAAGGCTATCTGTTGAGGTTAGTTTTGAAATTTTGGTAAGCGAATCAAAAGGATAATTAAAGGCATCTTTTTCTTTAAGCATTTGCATAAATGTGGTTGATATGGAATCGCTGTATGCACATTTTTTTTCGTCTGTTTGCATATAAACCACATCGTTTTTTAAAAATAAACTGTCAAACCAAATTTTCAGTTTTTTCTCACCCTGTATTAAATCGTTGCTGAATTGTGCATGAACAACAGCCGAAAGAAGCATCATCCAAAGTATAAGCACGTATTTATAAGGAAACATGTATGCCTTTATTTTGATTTCAAAGATAAACTAAAATTTACATACAGGCAACGTATTTTGAAAGTAAACCATAATTAGTTGAAAGGTTGGATATAAAAATTGAATAAAGTAAAATCCTTTATATACAAATGCATAAAAAAAGAGGTCTCTAGCGGAATCGAACCGCTGTACACGGTTTTGCAGACCGTTGCCTAGCCACTCGGCCAAGAGACCTTTT
>CAYSIN010000140.1:0-4970 GCA_964431135.1 uncultured Bacteroidales bacterium | reverse complement strand
AAGAATGAAATGAATTTTGTCTCGTCAGCAATGACGAGATGCCGACAGACTAACAATTTTAAAACAAAAGCGAAGCGAATTGTTTTAATGAACCTGTTAGCAAGTTAGGTATAATTCTATATATCAATATGTTGCTTTTTGCTTTAATTTTTCAAGTATGTCGTAAACTTTGGAAAGATTGTTTACTTGTTCTATTTGCAAGTATAGACGTTCGTTGTGTTCTTTCAATGCAATTTTGGAATGCGATTGCTGTAAACTTGAAATGATATTCCTGAATATGGCTGAATCGTAATAATCGGATTGCTTGTTGCTGATAAAATAACAAGTCAATTTATTCATCTTAATACTTATTTTTTCAAAACCAAGTTCTCTGGCAATTTGACGAATTTTGATTACTTGAAAAAGTCCTTGCACTTCTTCCGGTAGGTTGCCGAAACGGTCTTTTAACATAGCAGAAAAGGAGGCAATGGCGTTATCATCTTCCAATTGGTCAATTTCCTTATACAATCGGATACGTTCGGTAATGTTTTCAACATAATACTCAGGAATATACAATTGCAAATCGCTTTCAAAAGCACAGTCAAAAGTAAATTTTTTTGGTATAGTATTTATTTCTTTATTGTCGTCATTAAACTCTGTTATGGTTTCGTTCATAATTTCCTGAATGGCTTCATGAAGAATTTTTTGATAGGTATCAAATCCTATTTCGGCAATAAATCCGCTTTGTTCGGCACCGAGCAAATTTCCAGCACCCCGTATATCCAAATCTTGTAAGGCAATATAAAAACCGCTACCCAAATCGCTAAATTCTTCAATGGCTTTAAGTCTTTTTCGTGCATCGGAAGGTAAAGTATCCAAGGGAGGTGTTAAGATATAACAAAAAGCCTTTCTGTTTGTTCTGCCAACACGTCCACGCAATTGATGTAAATCGCTCAATCCAAACATCTGCCCGTTGTTAATTATCATAGTATTGGCATTGGGAATGTCGATACCGTTTTCGATAATACTGGTAGAGATGAGAACATCGTATAAACCTTCCATGTAATCAATCATTATTTTTTCCAATTCGGCAGGCTTCATTTGCCCATGACCAACGGCAATGCTAACGTTGGGGCATAGTTCGCTAACCATGCGTTTAATTTCGTAAATAGTTTCAATACGATTATGAACAAAGAAAACCTGTCCACCGCGCCCCACTTCAAAATCAATGGCTTTTTTAATAATATCGTTGTCAAACGTATGCAATTCAGTAACAATAGGCTGACGGTTAGGTGGTGGTGTTTGAATAACCGACATATCGCGTGCACCCATTAACGAAAATTGAAGGGTTCGTGGGATGGGTGTCGCTGTGAGGGTGAGCGTATCTACATTGGTTTTTAGTTGTCGTAATCGCTCTTTGGCGGTTACACCAAACTTTTGTTCTTCATCAATAATTAAAAGTCCCAAATCCTTAAACACAACATTTTTTGTTAATATTTTATGTGTACCAATTAAAATATCAATTTTTCCTTGTTGAAGTTTTTCAATAATTTCCTTTTCCTGTTTTGTGTTTTTCAGTCGGGTTAAAAATTCTGTAACGCAGGGAAACTTTTGCAATCGTTCATTAAATGTCAGATAATGCTGAAGTGCAAGCAAAGTAGTAGGTACCAGCACTGCCACCTGTTTATTATCGGCAACAGCTTTAAAAGCCGCTCTGATGGCTATTTCTGTTTTTCCAAAACCAACATCACCACAAATAAGCCGGTCCATGGGCACATCTTTTTCCATATCCTCTTTCACAGTTTTGGTTGCTTTTGCTTGATCGGGAGTGTCTTCAAAGAAAAAAGAAGATTCTAATTCTTCCTGCATATAGGTATCGGGCGAAAATGCAAATCCTTTTTGCTTCATGCGTTCGGCGTACAGTTTAATCAAATCACGTGCAATATCTTTTACTTTCTGTTTTGCTGTATTTTTCATTTTTTGCCATGCCCCCGAACCGAGTTTGCTCAATTTGGGTGGCTCTCCTTCCCTACCCTTATAGCGTGATATCTTGTGTAAATTATGAATGCTAACATACACCAACGCTTTGTCTTTAAATACAAGTTTTATTTGTTCTTGCCATTTACCGTTAAGTTCAATTTTCTCAAGTCCTGCAAATATGCCTATTCCGTGGTCTATATGTACTATATAATCGCCGGGTTTTAGCGAATAAAATTCATCCATAGAAAGACTTTCAGATTGTAAAAACCTGTCTCGTACCTTATGTCGATAAAACTTGTTAAAAAATTGATGTTCAGTATAACATACCAACTTCAAATCGTTGTCTATAAAACCATAACTAAGGCTTTTATCGTAAAACTCAATATAATCATTAATGTTTAGATTAATAAAAATATCGGTTAGCCTTTGCTTTTGCGATTCCTGTTCTACCAGAAAATATATACTGAAATGTTCTTCGTGTTTTTGTTTGATATCATCGGAAAATAAATCAAAATTCTTATTGAACGAGGGTTGTGGAAAAGTATTAAAATGTACAATATGTTCAGTTTTTTTTAACGTTTGCCCGTGTTCTATCCAAATAAATTGTTCCAATTGGCTTGTTATTTCCTTAAACGAAAACGATGAAATGGTATTTGTTTCTTCGTCGTTGTGAATATAGCGGTCGGTTTGAAATTGCTTAATTTGCTGTTCAAAAAGTATAGCATCCGTAGTAATTAATAATGCGTCTGAGAGTAAATAGGAAAAAACGGAACTAGTCAGTTCCTGTTCAAAATTTTCATGTAAATCGGGTGTAATTTGAATGCTTTCACACGGAGATAGGCTGGTTTGAGTTTCAAAATCAAACGTACGAATAGAAGTAACCAACTCATCTTTAAATTCAATACGATAAGGATTTTCAGCAGCAAACGAAAAAACATCTACCAGTGCACCACGACAAGCATACTGACCGGGTTTATGAACAAAATCAACACATTCAAAATGATATTTGTCAAGAATTTCTTCAATAAAATCCATATCAATCTCTTCGCCGGTATGAACAGGAAAAGTGCTTTTTTGATATAATATTTTATCTATCACTTTTTCGCTCATGGCTTCGGGATAGGTAACAAGTATAGAATTGGCATTGTTTTTCATTAATTGTTCCATGCATTCGTTTCGTAAAATTACTTGTGCATGGTCATAATGTTGATTTTTTAATTTTCGTTTATACGATGAGGGCAAATACAGGCATTTGTTTTCGCCCAGCAATTGCACTATATCGGTATAGGCATACATGGCTTGCTCCTTATCGGGATATATAAGCACAAGTTGTTTTTGTATGGTTTGATGTAAGGCAGCCATAAATAAAGTAAACGAAGAGCCTGTCAGGTTTTTCAAATGTACATGCTCGGTAGAATGTTTGTCAAGCAAAAACAATAATTCTTTGAGCGAAGGATGATTTTTATAGTAATCTAACAGCATAAACAACGAGTATCACTTTTCCTTACACACCGTATATTAAAAACTTCCTAACAGATGAGGCTTATAATTATTCCATCAATTTGAATATAGCCCTGATAGCATTTTCTATACCGTCGTATATTTCGGTAATGGACGAATTGAGCATATAACAAGGTGTAGTAACAATTTTGTTTTTTGTATCTATGGATATTTCAGCAGAGCCGGTAGTAACATGAGTAGAGCCCATTGTTTCGAGTTGTTGGGCAGTATCCATATCTTTTCCAACGGTCAAAATAACTTTACCCAATACTTTGGAAATCAGTACCGGTGCTATGCAAAAGGCACCAATGGGTTTAGACTGTTTGGCAGTTTCAAGAATAACCCGTTCTACATCAGGAATAACTTTCATTTTTACACCATCCATAGCATAGGATGATAAATTTTTGGCAGCGCCAAATCCACCAGGAAATATTAATGCATCAAATTCACTGGCTTTATAATCAGACAGAGGTTGAATTTTGCCACGTGCTATACGAGCCGATTCAACTAATACATTACGTTTTTCATGTTCTACTTTTCCTGTTAAATGATTTATTACATGAAACTGCTCCATATTGGGAGCAAAAATAGAATAAATACCACCCAATTTATCTATAGCCAACAGGGTAAGCGTGGCTTCGTGAATTTCGGAACCATCATATACTCCACACCCGGAAAGTACAATAGCAAACTTTTTTATTTTGGTCATAACCATTACTTTTGTTGTTGCACGAAATTACTATTTTTTATTCAACTATTATATGCCAAGAATTTTTTTTGCCTTGCCTGTTGAACCCGACACATACTGGCAATCGTTGTTGCAAGAAAGTAAAAAACAATTTAAAGATGAAGCAATTACATGGGTTTCCATAAATGGGATTCACATCACCCTTTATTTTTTTGGTGAAGTAGAAATGAGCGTGATAGAAAAAATTATTCAGGAAGCACAAAAAACATATAACGGGCTTTCGTGTATAGAACTGAAACTGTTAAAGCCGGTGTTATTTACTTCGCACCGTAAACCCAGCATTATAGGGTGGCAATTTGCTCCTCATGCCGCATTGATTCAAATTCATAAATTAACTGTCCAATTGGTAACATCGGTTGGTTTTATGCCGTCAACACAAAATTTTGTTCCACATGTTACTTTGGGTAGAGTAAAAAAAGTAAATGCTATGAAAACGTATGATAACTATATAACACAACAGCCACCCGACATCCCTATTTACATAAATAAAATAGTATTATATAAAAGTACTCTCATGCCGCAGGGTGCTTTATATTCACCGCTATGGGAAACAAGTTTGAGCAAAATTTGATAACTATTGGAAGAAATGTTTATTACTGTTTATTTTTGTAACTATTCACCCCGTCATTGCAATGGAGGAACGCACAAAGCAATCTCAAGAAAAAAGAAAATGGATATTATAAATGCCTTTAATCCGGAATGGAAAGATTTATACCGACTTGCTAACAAGATAATTAAAACAATTCGCTTCGCTTTTGTTTTA
>CAYSIN010000139.1:0-5183 GCA_964431135.1 uncultured Bacteroidales bacterium | reverse complement strand
TTCGGTTCAGAGGAACATCAAGCAATCCGCAACCGGTTCAGAATGGCGATTGCATTGGAAAAATTTCTTTTCATGGTTTTGATGGGAATCTGTACGATACGAATGATTTGATTAAAGGAACCGCTACCGAGAATTTTAGTGCCTCGGGACATGGTAGCGAGTTGCTATTAAGCACTACACGCAATGGAACTGTAAACACATTACCCGCTCTTTTATTGAAAAACAATCAGACGGCTTTATTTTATGATACCGTTACCGCTCCCAATATTAATATAAATAAAAACCTGTATTTAAACAGTATAAACCCTACGGGATTTACATTATTAGGAATAAATCAATACAAACAGGTTATTCCTGTTACCTTTAGCGGAAATTCCGATGAAGTGCTGACAGGTGCCGGTACCTTTGCCGAATTACCGAATGCAAGCGGATGGAAAGTACTTAACGGAAACATTGTTACTACCGAAAACGGAAATGTGGGAATAGGTACAGACCACCCCGTAGCCAAACTACAGGTAGAAGGCGATGCCATTATTACGGGCGGTATCTTGACAAGCCAGGTAATTCTGAGCGATAAACTTCAGACAGGTAAACTTGAAACCGATACGGCCACTTCATGGTATTCGGTGGTGCAGGAATTGTTGAGCGAAAACATGCAAAGCAGAACAGCTAAAATTGATACCATGGTAAGTAAAAAGGGTTCCATAGATTCCCTCATAAGTAGAAGAGCAAACGTTGATACAATGATTGCTAAAAAAACTGTAACAAAAACTATGGAAGCCGAGACTATGACGACAGATACAATTACTGCGCAAACAGTGGCAGCCGGCACTTCAGTATCGCAAAAAGTAATTACCGATACATTGCAAACACCGCAAATTAAGACCGATAGTATAATTGCTGCTAAAGCTAAAGCACAAACGGTAAGTATTGGCGGAGCGGTAAACTTAGCGAACGAAAGGTTGGCTGTTATCGGGAATACCGGCATTTACGGAGATTTTAATGTTACCGGAAATTTAAAAACTTCGGGAAATATAACGTTTGCACAAAATAAAGCAATATTGTACCAACCTGTTGATGCAAGTTTTGGAAATTATTATTTCGGATTAAAATGCACTCAAAATCAACCATCTCTGCCATCTTCACCAGTTACACTTGAATGCTCTTTACCTACACTTTCATCTAATCAATTTTTATTTAACGGCATGTACTCTTCTTATGATAATGCTACACATGACTTAAGTATGCCTTTAGTTATGCTGACTATGGGAAGCGATGGGGCTAATGGTATTATTGACGTGGCAGGAACAAATGCCGGTGGTAGCGCAGCCACAAGACTTTTAATTAATTATTACTGCGGTAAAGATGTTTCAATCTGTACAGGCTTAAACGGTGGAAATATATTCTTAACAAAGGTTGGCAGCGCATCAAGTGTCGGAGTCGGTACATTTAACCCTCATGCTAAATTAAGCGTTAAATCGGATTCAACTTTAACCGGATTATTTGTTGAAACTTCATTTGATTCAACTTCTCATGGTTATGGAATTGTTGCCAGTGTTGGTGCAACAGGCGACAGTACTATTGCTATTGCAGTTAAAAAAGATACGACGAATAATTTCATTGTTTACGGAAACGGCCACGTATTAGCAAGAGATGTCGTTGTTAAATTAGGTCATTTGGGCGATTTCGTTTTTAACAATGATTATAACTTAATGACCATTTACGAACTCGAAAACTACATTAAACAAAATCATCATTTACCTAATATTCCATCTGCTAAAGAAGTTAATGAAAACGGTATGAACGTTGGCGAATTTCAAAATCTTGTTTTACAAAAAACAGAAGAACAGGCTTTGTATATTATTAGTTTGCAAAAACAAATTGATGATTTAAAGAAAATTATTGAAGAACTTAAAAAATAAATTTATATGAAAAAGTTATATTTATTTATACTTGTTACAACAATACTATTATCGAGTTGTACAAAATACGAAGAAGGACCAAAAATAACTTTTAGGTCAATTGATTCGAGAATTATAGGTAATTGGAAAGTAACAGAGTATAGCTGTAATGATGTAGATTCATTACAATATTACAATGATAGTTGTGGCAGTAATTTATCTATTGATTTAAATGAAGGGTATTATCGTCGAAATTATACTGTTTCATTTATCGGCGGTAATAAGGAGTTCTTTGCTTTTGCTACTTTTTCAAATTATGATAGCTATAATCTTAATGTTAAATCAGGATATGAAAATTATAAAAAATATTTTACCGGTCCTTTTCTACCAGAACGTACTTCTTCTTGGCATATTTTAAGATTAACAAAAAAAGAATTAAAAATAAGTATCGATTTTGATAATAGAACATATAGAATTTCTTTTAAAAAAATTTGAATATGAAAAAACTTATTATAATTAGTGTACTATTAATTTCATGTTTCAATGATTTTGCACAATCTGATGCTGAAAACATGTTGAAATATTGGCACTACAGAGATAGATTAAAATATTTTGTTATACCCGGTACAAATAGAGGAGAAAGTGAAATGCTTTCTGAAAGAAACACAATGACTTATACTTTTCCTTATAAAATCAGTAACATAGGTCAGCACGGTGTTTATTTTGGTTATTATTTGAGTATGCTTGCAACAGAATATCAACTATTGATGAAAAACAATAGAACCATTGAAGCCGGCAATACCTTAAATGAGCTATTTTTAGCTTTAAGTCAGTTTTCTAATTATATGGATAGATGCGAAAATTATTGGGGACACGCTACAGTAATTGATGGTTTTTTTGTTCGCGAAAATATGCCTTGTTCTTTTTTAAATAATAACGACACTCTATATGGCTACAACTCAAGCGGCATAAGCCATTTAACTTTATTTAATAAGAATTTAGACACAACTAATGTTTGGGATAATACTACCCATACATTTCACAACTTACCGGCAGGTCATCCGGGTTATACCAATTATATTGATGCCAGAATGTGTAATGGCCAGGATGATAAAAAAGCAATAATGAGCAAAGACGAAGTCATTGGAGTTTTACAGGGTTTGGCTTTAGTAAAAAAGTTTTGCCCTCCTGCGGCATCATGGAGTTCTGATATTGCATGTGATATCATTAAATATGTACGGAATTTTAATTTAAATAACAACACGCCTTACAGATGGATGATTTATGACCCGGACGGGAATCCTGACTTAACTGGTCAAAACTTAACTAATATTTGGAGTCCTTTTGCACAATTGGGATTTGGTGGCAGAGGTGATGCGAATTTACACACTTGGGGCTTTGTCGAAGCATCAAAATTTTTCGATTCACATTGCATGATAAATCAATATAATGGTATGGAATCATCTTATATTTTTTTAGAAGACGCAGTTGCATTTTTATCTTCACAGGTTTTAGCGCCTGTAGGTGTTCCATCAGTGGGATTTATTGCCTCAGATGAGCGGATATGGCAAACACTCGCCTACATTAAACAAACAGGTGCTCAGGATTATAATAATGACAACAACTCAACACTTGCGGCAATTGGCAAGTCTTGGCATATAGGTGTAAAAATAAGAATTGGAATTTGCCCTTTTTGTTTTCGTATTCCTTTATATATTCAAACAACAGGGAAAAGAATTAATTACCTAACATCCGATAACAACAATGAAACTTTTTACTTAATGCTTTATTCATTATTAAATGGGAAAAAAACAAAGTATTTAAAAAAGTCTAAAGCAATTGCACAAATAAATTCAGCTCCATGTGAAGGGCCATATAATTATGGATATGGTTTTCATCCTCCAACTGACCAATATGGTGGTTGGGGTGGTAGTTATAGGTGGAGAAAAACTATTGCCGAACAGCAAGGTACTACGTTGGGATTTGGTTCAGGGTCTAATAATGGTTTCGGAGGTAATTTCAATGGTCTCGATTACATGGTGTTTTATAATATGTATCAATTAAAATATGGCGGTATTCCTTACGAAAACTATAACGACAGGTACTTGTCCTCAAATATTAACACTGCACAGAATTTGTATGCATATAATTCCATCACATCCACTCAAAATATTGATGCAACTACTCCGGGATGGGTAAATTATAAAGCAGGCGAACAAATTGAACTAAAACCCGGCTTTCATGCACAGGCAGGATCAAGTTTCCATGCTCATATTGAAAATATCAACTGTGGTGAAAACTTCATTACAGATACTGCATTTATTCAGCCAATCGACACGGCAACATGGGAGGAAGATATTACTACAATTGTTATTCCATGCGATTCTATGTCAGGCAATCCGGGCGATACATCATTGGTTCATTTCGATGGTTTCGAATTTGACACTACAGGATATTATCAATATCATTGGGATTTTGGTTCAACGGGTTATCCTTTACCAACCCCTGTAACTTCAACTCTGGCAAATCCTGCTGTTTATTTTCCTTGTGGTCATACTTACAGAATTCAGTTAATTATGTCAAGGGACTCAACAGACTCTACCGATGCTGTTTCTGACACAATGTACTTTTCACTCGACAAACCTTGTTGCGATGGTTCGGGTACTGATGTTGAAAAAAGATTTAATAACAATTCTCAGAATGATGAGTTAAAAAATTTATCCGCAAAGTATCAGTTTAAAGTATTTCCTAACCCCACATCAGGAATTCTAAATGTAACATGTTCCGATAAAAATATTATTTTTTCAGTTGAAATTTTTGATATTCTAAAAAACATATTGTACCTAAAAGATAATATTTCAGAAAATTCACAGTTTGATTTATCTTCAAATCCTAAAGGAATTTACTTTGTTAAAATAATTACATCTGATGGTAATATTTTTGTAAGTAAAGTTGTAAATCAATAATAATGTAAGAAAAACCTAAAAATAATAAATATAATAAACATGAGAAATTTAAGATGTGCATTGTCTTTTTTCCCAATACTGTTTATTTAGTCGTCCCTTAAAAACTCATTTTAATCTTTCTTGTACTTTTCTTTTTTTCCGCAAAAAAGAAAAGTTCCCAAAAGAAAAAACTCGTTGCTGAAGAAATTTTTCCTAAAAACATAGCAATCCCCAGCCACAGCCGAAAAGAACTCACTTCGTTCAAACAGCTTTTCGGCTTCCACCTATCCCTGCTTGCTTGTTTTTTACGTAAAAATTTCTAATGCAACATCACTCT
>CAYSIN010000138.1:0-5376 GCA_964431135.1 uncultured Bacteroidales bacterium | reverse complement strand
TCTTATGCACCACATTAAAAATGAACTCGCCAAATTTTTAGGACTCCAAGATATACAAGCACCTCTACTTATTAACCTCTCAAGTTCTTTGGTGTTTTCTCCGAGAATTTTTGAAAATGCATTTGGCATATTAAATAATATTACACCAGCAATAATATTTTTATGGTAACAAGCAAACCAATGTGTTGTATATTGAGATAAATTACCCAACCATTCATGCCTTTTAATAAATTGTTTTAATTTTTGTTGTTCTTTTTTATCTGTAATATTTTTAAATGAAAAATCAGAGACTCTTAATGTTTCAACATATTCTTTTGTAAGACCACATTCAGCTAAATCTTCTTCAAGATTTTTTAACCTAATGTCATATTGCCAACAATGGTCTTTATCATATGTGTTTAATCTTTCTTCTATCATTTTTAATTTTCCAAATTAATTATCGAAACTACACATAAAAAATAAATACTATTTCCGTACTTTTATTACACGCACGTTATCAAAAAGTATGAATTATAAATGGATTTGACCAAAACTTTTGACCATCTAAATCAAGTAAAAATTCTCCTCTATTTGAATCCCATTTTACAATTTTATGGACACCATATTCTTTTTTCACATAATAAACTTCTTTACCAACTAAAGAAGTATGGTTATCAACACCTAAACGTGATAAATTATCACGATATTCATCGGGTGTAAAGTTTTCAAAATTTGTAGTTTCTATATCCATTTCTACTATTCTTAAAGTATTTAATTTTTGCGTCTTCAATTTAAAAAAAAATATACATTAACAAATATACTATAAATTATTTAAAAAAACCAATTTTTTTACTATGATTTTATCATACAAATACAACATAAAAAGATGTATTTGTATAATATGCCATTCAGGTTTTCCACCACTACATTCTTGTAGGTCGCAACTATAAGCCTCAAATCCTAATTCTCGGAAAGCTCTACAAACTTCTTGGCTCTCCTCACAAGCTATTAATATTTTCATTTCAATTTAAGTTTTTCGTTAATAATCCGCAGCCAGCTTATAACAGCGGTTTTGTGCTATTTGCCCCATAAACATTTGTGGTAAACTTGAAGCCTTGTGCAAGGGGCAAACAGACACAAAGCCGCAAAACGTTATGTACAAGTGCTACATTGGTACTTCTAATTAAGTTCAGTGAAGAAAACAAAAAGAATTTTCCCAACGCACTTTTAAATATTAAGATTTTTAGTTTTATCTGTTATTTTGAATAGATTCAAAGTACGTCCTTCTTTTTTCTTATTTAGATTAATCTTTTCTAAAAATCCATTTTCAACTAAATTATTGAAAAATTTTTCACCTTCATCATAAAAAGAAGATGTACCAAATAAGTTACTCCCACCAAAATTATTCAATGACCTTTTCCCAATTCTATTAATTAATTCTTTATTATCTAATCTATGATTTGCCCAATCTGATAATACTTTTAATAGGTACTTTTTTGTTAATCCCTTACCTTTATATTCTTTTTTTGGAAAGAAACTATGAATATACAAAATTGGTTCATTTGGTAAATCATATTGTTCAGAATATGCCTCATAAGCATCAGTAGGATATTCTTTATTTCCAAAAGTACCCATTCCAATAACATCAATACCTTTAAACGGTTGTGGTATCTCATTATATATGTTTTCATTCAAATACTCTCGTATTGTGGTTGCAATAAATTTTCTCAAATCTTTCATTTGTTTTCCTTTATGTTTATATATAAATATTAAGAATTAAAATTTCCACCCTAAAATTCTTTTTGTTTTTGTCTGTGGTTCTAATTGAGTTTTATCTTAACTTTACCGCACCTGTACATAACGGTCGAGTGTATGTGCCGTAAGGGATTGCGGAGCAGTTTTCTGTCCACCGACACGAATGTTTGAGCGGGCTACAACGTTTGAATACCCACTGAAACCCTTATGGCATATACACTTTGTTAGCGTTTCGTTGTTCATTTTTCTCGTTAATTTTCTTTCATTTTTGCTGCATTGTCTTCCTGTCCGTGCGTTAGGAACAGACACACTCTTTGCCAAGTTTTGGCTTACGGGTCGGCTGGTGCGACTTGGCAATGTGTGTGGCCGTGAAGCGTTGGCTTTATGTTTATTTTGTTATAAAGCATTAAGTTGAGAAGCAATGAGTTTTACAATTTTGGCATTTACAGCATTTCCTAAAGCTTTGAAAGCTGCATTGTCGTTTTCGGGCAGTTTTAAACCTGTTAAAGATTGAAGTTTCAATCCTTCCTTTCTTGTAATATATCTATTTTCCCAACCAATAATAGGTATTTGCGTGTTTGTACAAACTAAAGAAGGGAAAAAATCAGGCTTTTTTATTCTAATGCCCGATGCTCTGAATTGCAAGAGATAATTATTGATTTTTCGTTCGCTGTCTCCAACATTCCATTCTAACTTTTGCCAACTTTGATAAGGCAACTTTGAAATTTTTTTGACGGCTTCATTTATGTACTTTTCGTTGTCTTTATAAAATTGCCTATTCTGCCTAATATATCTTTTTTTCCAATCAGGGAACTCATTCGCAACTCTTGCGTAGCTAGGTAGATTTGCTAATTGTTCTTCCTTTGTCATTCCTTTTAATGAAATTCCAAAATTTCCTTTGTATTTGCCCAATTCTGATGGGGAAAGTATATGAGGATATTGTTCTTCGTATGGATAATCTGCTCCAAATTCCATTCCCCAAATAGGGAAACCTGGTATTTTAACTTCTTTGGGCAAAGCATCAATTAAGTCTTGCCAAAGTTTTAAACAATCTTGATTTGATTTAGGGAGTTGTTTTGCATTAACTGGATTTTGTTCAATGAAATTTTCAAGTTCAACAATGTTTTTTTTGAATTTATCTACATTATCAAAACTAAAATGCTTGAGTGAATTTGCTCCTAATGAACCTACGATAAATATTCTCGGTCTATGCTGAGGAATGCCGAATTCGTGTGGAGAATAATCTCTATAGTCAACTTGATATCCTAGTCTATCGAACTCAACTTTCATTGCTTTCCAAGTTTCTTCGTTATTGTGCTTAGTAATGAATTGAACATTCTCTAAAATGAAATATTTTGGTTTTCTAGCTTCAAGAATTTTAACAATTTCGTCAAACAATGTACCCCTATCATCCTTTCGTCCAAGTTGTTTGCCTGCTTTTGAAAATGGCTGACAAGGGAAACCTGCACATAAGATGTCGTGGTCAGGAATTAGGTCAATGTTGTCTTTTACAATTTTTCTAATGTCTCCGTGAATGTTAATGTCTTTGCCCCAATTCTTTTTATAAGTCTCTCTTAATACAGGGTCGAGTTCACTTGCAAATACACACTCGTGTCCAAGCTCGTGCAATGCTTTATGAAATCCTCCAAGTCCTGCGAATAAATCTATAAATCTCATTCTATCTTTTCTGTTCTAAATTAGGTTGTTTATAATCATTTAATTAACTTTATTCTGTTATTTAACGTTATGCGTCATTGCCAGATGGACTTCACAACCTTTATAAACTGTTCAAGAGTCATTGCTTGTATTACTTCACCTTCAACCATAGGCGCACTAGGTCCATCTTGCGACCAAGTGTCTGCATAGCAATCAGAATTATTTTGGAATAACTCTTTTAAAAAATCGTCCGAAGGCAACGAAGGCATAACAGCAAATAAATCCAATACTTGCTGATGTGCTTGATTTTCGGTTATTACTTCGTTTTTAAGGTCGCTGAATATTAAATCAATTTTCTTTTTCATTGTCGTACTGTATTTATTTGCATTCCATTATATCACATTAAGTTCATTCCTACGTTTAATAACTCTTTCTCTTTCGATAGACAGTATTCTTTCAACTATATCACCTTTTGAGTTTTTATTATCCAATCTCCATTATATATCACAAATATATGATATTTTTATCAAAAAAGCAAGTTTTATTGCAAAATTAATGAAATTATACACAACGCATTCTTAATTAATATAATTTTTTTTTATAATTTTAAAAATTTTTTAATATTAACAATATTTTAGTGTAATATTTTCATACAAACACGCCTAATTGTGTTATATTTATATGATTTTATCATATTTATATATAAAACTTGAATCTTATCAATTGGTTTCAATAAAAGTTAATAAAAGTTAATAAAATATAATGACATATTTACACAATTTAAGATATGTGTTATAATATTTATATAATATAAATTATGAAACTTAAATTATCAAAAATACAGAAAGAAGAAATAAACATTGTAATAAAATTACCAGTTGTGAAGTCTTTAACTAAAAAAGTTAAAATTAAGTCAATAACAAAATTGTCGCCAAGAATTATTCTTTAATTATGGAATAAGTTTGTACTCAAAGATTGACAATGTAACTGATTTACGACAATAAGATTTTATTCCTAATTCTATTATATCATGATATTAAACTTGATTAACGCATTCTAAAAATAGTTCCCAAGGAACATTATTAATATTTTTTTTTTGTTTACGCATTTCATTACGTTCCTGATATGTTAAAATTCTACCATATTTAAGTATGATGAAAATTAATTAAAAATTAAGAGAAATAATGTCATATTAAGAATTTTGGTACAATATTTGCTCAATATGGGTTATGCGAGTAAAACTATCACAATATGCTAAAATGACGGGTGTATCCGTCAGAACCCTTTGGAGAAGAATTAAAGAAGGCAGTTTGCCTATTGTCAGGTCTGAAACAGGCAGAGTATTTGTTGAACTTGACGAAGTAAAACCACACGAACTTAAAGTTTGTGTTTATGCAGATGAAGTAATAAACCAAGCAGAGAAACATGTAAACGATAGTTTTATATGAAGAGCGTAAAACCCACTGATGCCGATAGGCTCGGTGGGATGTAAGCGACCATTAGCCTTGTGAAAGGATGTATTGACGAATAGTTTCAGGAGATGCCTCACCTATTGAACAAACGAAATAGCCATCGCTCCAAAGTAAACACTGATGCCAATAATACTGACGAAGTGTAGAATGATGTAATAACCATAATTGACGAGTAGATTCTTGTTTTAACCTACGGACAATTTGAGAAATAGACAAACGAGGTATGTAACGAACTTAGGGTAAAAACTTTTACAAAATAATTTGTTTATTGCAACATTTTTTGTATATTTGCAGTATGAAACAAAGAAGATTATCACACAAAGAAAAAACAGAATTATTTACCAAGTACGAAACTGGTAAGTATACAGGTTCGGATTTAGCTGAATATTATAATATTAGTTCTGTAGCCGTTAATGCCTTATTGAGAAGGTATGGATATAAAGCTAAATCGCAGTCAGAGTTGCAAAGGAAATATAATATTGATGAAACATTTTTTGATGTAATTGATACAGAA
>CAYSIN010000137.1:0-5396 GCA_964431135.1 uncultured Bacteroidales bacterium | reverse complement strand
TTTTAAAACAAAAGCGAAGCGAATTGTTTTAATGAACTTGTTAGCAAGTCGGTATCAAACCAATAATTTTAATACACCCATTATCAGGTAATAGTATTGGCAAAACAAACCACAGACGTAGTTATCAAAAAATTTTTTTATTAACAGAATAATAACGTATAGAATTAATACGTACTTTCGCTTCCTAAATTAAATAAAAAATTTTGTTATGTCAATTATTATTAAAGGTTCAGGACTTACTATTGAAGATGTAGTGAAAGTAGCACGCTTTGGTGAAAAAGTGGAATTGCATCCCGATGCCATTGAACGTATAAATCGTTGTCGTGCCATGCTCGAAAAGAAAATTGTTGCCCATGAAATTATGTATGGTGTTAATACCGGTATTGGCGAATTTTCTGAAGTTGTATTGGGTGATGAACAAATCAAAGATTTTCAACGTTACCTTGTTTACAATCATTCCGCCGGTATAGGCGACCCCATGCCATTGGAATGGGTAAGAGCAGCCATGCTGGGGCGTATTAATGTACACGCACACGGAAATTCTGGTGTACGTCTCGAAATTACACAAACATTGGTCGAAATGCTTAATAAGGGAGTAACTCCAATGGTTTGTCAAAAAGGCTCGGTAGGTGCATGTGGCGATTTGGCTCCCATGTCGCAAATTGCACTTTTAATGTTAGGCGAAGGACATGCTTATTATAAGGGTGAATTGCTGGATGGAAAAACGGCTTTGGAAAAAGCAGGTATTAAGGTGCCGGGATTGCAGGCACGTGATGGTTTAGCTACAATCAATGGTTCAAATGTTTTTACTGCTATGAGTGCTTTGTTGTTGTATGATGTAAATAACTGGCTTAAACAGGCAGAAATTGCTTGCACCATGACTCTAGAAGCCTTGAAAGCAAACTTTGGTCCATATAATGCAAAAATTCATGAAGTACGTGGTTTTAAAGGTGCCGTAAGAAGTGCTGCCGCCATTCGCAAAGTTGCTGCCGATGGTGATTTATTTGAAAAACGTATTAAAGTGAAAGTGCAGGATGCATACAGTATGCGTTCTACGCCACAAGTTATTGGTTCTGCACACGACGCAGTTAGATGGGCACGTTCTCAGGTTGAAATTGAACTGAATGGAGTTGGAGATAATCCTATCTTTTTCCCTGATGAAGATTTACAACTGTCGGGTGCTAATTTCCAAGGAACTCCCGTTTCGTTGCCTATGGATATGATTGGTGCAGCCATAACAATGGTTTCTGTTCTTTCCGAACGTCGCATGAATAGATTAAATAATCCGGCACTGAGTATTGGCTTACCACCCTTTTTAACTCCCAATCCCGGCATGTTTTCTGGATTAATGCTCAGTCAATATACCGCCGATATGCAGATTGTAGAACAACGCATTCTGTCTATGCCAGCATCTATACAGTCCATCCCTGCTGCTGCCGACCAGGAAGATTTTGTTTCGATGGGCATGAATACTGCTCTTAAAAACTGGCAAATACTCGATAATGCTTATGGTGTTGTTGGCATTGAATTTATGGCTGCTGCACAAGCCCTTGATATACGTGAGAAACTGGATGAACAAAAATATAAATACGGTAAGGGAACCAATGCCGCACGTAAGGTTATAAGAAAATATGTGGACTTTTTGGAAATAGACCGCCCATTGTATCCCGACCATAATAAAATGAAGGAACTGATAAAGAGTGGCGAAATTCTTCAGGAAGTTGAAAAAGCAGTGGGTAGTTTAGAATAGAGTTAATGTAATGTGGAAATGTGAGAATGTAGAAATGTGAGAATGTAGAAATGTGAGAATGTGGAAATGTGAGAATGTGGAAATGTGAGATATTTTTTTTACCACAGAGAGCACGGAGGAGCACGGAGTTAATTTTTTCTCTGTGTATCTCTGTGTTCTCCGTGGTGATATTGACTTGCTAACAAGTTCATTAAAATAATACGCTTCGCTACCTCCGCCTCGTTTGCAACGAGAATATACTTTTTTCATTCTTTTGTTAGCGGTTTGGTATAAAATAATCTTTCTTATGGTATTGAATTATTAAAAACTTTTATGCATTTTTGCATATAATAAAGTAATATTTTTATGGAATTAATCTGGAGAGATTTTAATACAATACAATTCCTGATTTTATCAATGATGAAAAGTATCCATAACACTAATTATAAAATTTAATGAATATGAAAAAAATAATTTGTTATTCAGTTTTTATCGTCCTTTTTTCTTTAATAAGCAGTGAAAATAAGGCACAATTTACATTTAATGTTTCTCCGGGTCTGCAATTTAATAGTGCTAACTTTGGATATAAAGTTGACAAATTTGTACCGTATTTGGGACTACAGGTTTTAGCCGCAAATGCTAACTTGAATGAAAAAGGACAACGGTATGATTCAAATATTGGTGCTATTGTCCCTTATGAAGATGTATATAAATACTCAGGAACTGTTTACATGCCAACTATTGGGCTAAAATATTTCTTTTTAGAAATAAATAAATTAAAACTATTTGGAAATGCAAGTTTTACCAAGATTTTCCTTTCCGGTAAAATTAACGACAGCAATGACCCTGAAGTAAATAATGATTTGCAAGAGGAAATAAAAAGTATTCACATATATGGTGGACAATTAAGTTTTGGGACAGAATATTTCTTTGATAATAATTTTAGTATCGGTGGAGAATTTGGGTTACGACTGCTTCATTTGAAATATAAAAAAGAGATAGATGATGAAGTTTATAATCCTGACACAGATGTTTATACTCCTTCCAAAACTACTTATGATTGTAGGTATAATATTAGTCCCACGTATATCAAACTTTCACTTTGTTTTTATTTTGGAAAGGAATAATATTGATTTCGTCATGGTTTATACAATGTTATACACAAATGGGAAAAAGGGGACAATATGAAATTTAGAGACATTTTTCCTGAATTTGAAAATCTGACTGAATACAAGGTTCACCTTGCCACAGGACTGAAAGATAATGACCCATTAATTACTTTTCTTCAAGACAACTCTAAAGAATAGCAGGAAGGTCAAACTAATACCAAACTGCTAATCCCGTCTCGTCATAATTGACGAGATTGTCGGGATTTGCGTGTTTTGGTTAATGCCGACAGACTAACCGTATTAAAAACAAAAGCAAAACGTATTATTCTAATGAACTGGTTAGCAAGTCGGTATAAATATATAGAACAACAGGAAATAATTAACTAATTGTCATAATCCTTGATTTGGAATAATTCAGAAATTATTAGCCATTGTTTAAAAGTAATCGTCTCAACATGCTTAATGCCGTCATGGCAGTACGCTCAATATTTCTAAGTCTGTCGGCACCAAAAATAAATTTTTGACTTTCTATTTTATAATGAGATGCTATGGCAATCCATGTTGTACCAACGGGTTTTTCTTTACTTCCACCATCGGGACCTGCAATACCAGACACAGCAATAGAATAATCAACATTTAGCAGTTGCAAAATACTTTTAGCCATTTGCTCTACTACCCATTTGCTCACTGCTCCGTGTTTTTCTATAACATTCGAATCTACATGCAGCAAATTTATTTTTATTTCGTTGGCATAAGCAATAACAGAACCTTTGAAATAGTTGGAACTGCCCGGAATAGAAGTAATAAGGTGTGCTAAATAACCGCCCGTACAACTTTCGGCTGTGGCAAGGGTTTTATGTTGCTGCATCAATATATTTCCAATAACCTGAGACAAAGGTATATCTTCATCGGCAGCCAAATTGGAATAAAGTTTTTTTCGAATAAAGTTATCAAATTCGTTTAATAATTCTTGTTGCGTAGAAGTTAGGCAGGGAGTAGTAAGTTTTAATTTTATTAGTCCGGCTTGGGGCAAATAGGCAACAGCACATCCGGCATTGTTCAATTGGCTGTCCCATGATTGTATGTATTCTGCCAATAGCGATTCAGAAATCTCAGTAAACAGATACGTTTTGATAAAAGGAGGTTGAAATTTGATTTTGGTCAGCAAATAAGGAAGGACTTCCGTCTTCATCAGGGTCTCCATTTCAAAAGGAACGCCTGGTAAACTGATAAGAAAAAAATCGTTTTTATACAAAATCAAACCGGGAGCAGTGCCCAGTTTATTTTTCAAATAGATGGCTCCTTCAGGAATTTCTGCCTGACTACGATTGTTGGATGAAAGAATAATATTCCTGTTTTTGAAAGATTGCTCTATTTGTTGCCATACTTCTTTGTTAAATACCAGCGATGTATTAAAATATTCGCAGATGGCTTTTTTGGTAATATCGTCGGTGGTTGGACCAAGTCCACCGGTAGCAATGGCAAAATCGGATAGACGGGATGCTTCTGCTATGGAAGATATTATTTCTTCGTGCTTGTCGGCAACGGTGATGATTCTTTTTACTTCGATACCAAACTGTTGAAGTTCCTGAGCAATAAAAGAAGCATTTGTATTAATGGTATGCCCACTTAATAATTCATTACCAATAGAAATAATGCATGCGTTCATATTATTTTTTCATTAAAAGTTCAATTCTGTCGCGTAATGGCGGATGCGAATAAGATAATTTTACCGTTAAGGGATGAGGTGTTAAATGATTGAAATTTTTAGCAGCAAGTTTTTTCAATCCAGAAATCAATGCATCACTCAGTCCAAACGATTTGGCAAACATATCGGCTTGTCTTTCGTTCAAGCGGGACAAATAATTAAAACATACAGATACTACGAATGAAATAGGACTGAATAAAATAGAAAATGCTACCAATCCGATATGAAACGAAGGCTTTGAAGCACCCAGTGCCAATGAAAATTCGGGCACGGTTAAAAAAAGGGATAAAATAAATAAGGTAACACCAACTTGTAAGGTGCTGTATATAAAGGAATAAATTATATGCTTGTGTTTGTAATGTCCTATTTCATGTGCCAAGACGGCAACAATTTCTTCGGTGGACAACTGCTCTATAAGGGTATCAAAAAGTACAATACGTTTATATTTACCCAATCCTGTAAAATAGGCATTGGCTTTTTTTGAACGCTTAGAAGCATCCATTACATATACTTCTTTTAATGGGAAATTGGCTTTTTGACAGAAATCTACAATTGCCTGTTTTAAATCTCCATCTTGTAAGGGTATTTGTTTATTGAAAAGTGGCACAATTAATTTAGAATAAAAGAATGTAAAAAATAAGGAAACGGCTGTAACCAATACCCATGCGTATAGCCAAAAATATACTCCCGTATGTTGATAAAAAATAAACAACAGCCATAGCAACGGAATGCCAATAACAGCACTTAATAATACCGACTTTATTAAATCCAGATAAAAAGTTTTTTTGGTACTGGTCAGAACTCCTGATTTGGGGCAACCTAAAATGTCGCGGATTTGTAAATTAATTTT
>CAYSIN010000136.1:0-5575 GCA_964431135.1 uncultured Bacteroidales bacterium | reverse complement strand
TTTCTTGAGATTGCTTCGTGCGTTCCTCCCTCGCAATGACGGGGTGAATAGTTACAAAAATTGTTCTAAACAATTTTTACTGCTATTTTTTAATTTCCTTAACAGCATTAGTGATTTCGGGAAGCACTTGCATTACATCACCTACAATACCATAATCGGCAACTTCAAAAATAGGTGCTTCTGTGTCCTTATTAATGGCAACAATATATTTGGAAGAACTTATACCGGCAACGTGTTGTATAGCCCCCGAAATACCACATGCCATATAAAGCATGGGAGCAATAATTTTACCGGTTTGTCCCACGTGTTCGTGATGAGGACGCCATCCCTCGTCTGCAACTGGACGAGTACAGGCAGTAGCAGCACCCATGGCATCGGCTAATGCTTCAATAACATGCCAATTCTCAGGTCCTTTTAATCCTCTTCCGCCAGACACCACTATTTCCGCATCGGTGAGCAATATTTTTTCAGTAAATTTTTGTACTTCTGTTACGTTGGTTTTAGCAAGCGATACATTTACGGTAATATCTACCTGCTGTTTTTCAAGAGTTACCTTGTTTTCGAATACACCAAAAGCATTTTGCGAAAGTGACAGCACTACTTTTTCGGTATTGACTTTTATTTGTGCTGTGGCTTTACCGGTAAACAATTTTTTACGAATAATAAAAGGCGATAATGAATCGGGTAAGGCTATAATACCGCTTACATATCCTGCATGTAAACGTGCCGATAACCTTGGTGCCAATGCTTTACCTGTAAAATTGTGAGGAAAGACAAAATAACCTGCCTGTATTTTCTCGGCTATTTGTGCAATGGTATCCACAAAGAGTTGATTGTCTAACGTTTGAAAAGCATCGTGATTTACGTGGATTACATTTTCAAGTCCATACATGGACAGTTTGTCAATTTCTTCGGGAATGGCATTTCCTAAAACAACACCATAAACTTTAACTTGCAGTTGCTTTGCCAGGGCGGAGGCATACGATACCAATTCGTACGATGATTTTTTAAATTTACCGTCCCAGTGTTCCAGATATACTAATACGTTCATATACTTCATTTTTTATGGTTCAACATTAAATGGCTTTAATTTCCTGATGCAATACTTGAATTAATTCTTGAATTTGGTCAGCAGGAATCATTTTGCATTTTCCTTTGGGTTTGGGAAGTTCAAAATGTACATATTCGGTAAGTGATGAAATATTGGATGCTGCTATAGTTTCAATGGGTTTGGTGCGTGCAGTCATAATACCTCTCATGCTGGGTATGCGTGGTTCTATGGCAATACCTTTTTGCACTACGGCTACTAATGGCGTATTTATATGAATGATTTGCTTAGCACCGTCAATTTCACGTGCTATAATCCATTTACCGTCTTTAAGTTCTATGCTGGAAACGGATGATACATTGGCGTAATTTATCATTTCAGATAACATGCCTCCCACAGCATTTCCGTTGTAGTCGCTTGATTCAATTCCGCATAAAATTAAATCAAACGGATGCGATTTTACATAATTGGACAATTCCGACGCTACTACAAAAGCATCGGTGGGTATGGCATCTATTCGTACGGCATTGTCAGCACCTACCGATAACGCTTTACGTATGGTTATTTCAGTATCCTTAGGACCTACATTGATAACGGTAATATTGTCTATAAGTCCGTTGGATGATTCTTTCAATTCCAATGCACGTGTAAGTGCAAGTTCATCCCATGGGTTAATAATCCATTGAACGCCGGTTGAATCAAATTGTTTACCTTCGGCAGTGAATTTGATTTTGGTGGTTGTATCCGGCACATTACTGATACATACTAAAATTTTCATATAATTACTAAATTGATTATTCGTTTAAAATGGCTCTTGAAATGACAACACGCTGAATTTCGGAAGTGCCTTCGTATATTTGTGTAAGTTTGGCTTCACGAAACAAGCGTTCTACATGATAATCTCTGACGTAGCCGTAGCCTCCGTGAATTTGTACGGCTTCGGTGGTAATTTCCATAGCCACGTCTGCACAATAACGTTTTGCCATTGCACCCAATATACCAATAGGTTGATGGAGGTCTTTCATGGTAGCGGCTTTATATACGAGTAATTTGGCTGTTTCAATTTTAACTGCCATATCGGCAAGTTTAAAGGCTATTGCCTGATGATTGGCTATTTCTGTACCAAATGCCTTGCGTTCTTTGGCATATTTAAGGGCACGCATGTAGGCACCTTCGGCAATACCAAGTGCTTGTGCCGCAATGCCAATACGTCCTACTTCAAGGCACTTCATAGCAAACTTAAAACCAAATCCGTCGTCGCCAATACGATTTTCTTTGGGAACTTTTACGTTGGTAAACATGACCGAATGTGTGTCGCTACTACGCATGCCCATTTTATTTTCGTGAGGACCCAACGTAATACCTTCACTATGACGGTCAACTATTAAAGCATTAATTCCTTTGTGTTTAAATTCAGGGTGTGTCTGAGCCATTACTAAATATATGCCACCAGTATTGGCACTTGTAATCCAGTTTTTAATGCCATTGATGATATAATAATCGCCCTTGTCTTCGGCAATGGTATGTTGCTGAGTAGCATCGCTACCGGCTTCGGGTTCTGAAAGCAGAAAGGCACCTATCTTTTCGCCACATGCCAAAGGTTTTAAATATTTTTCTTTTTGCTTCTCGTTACCAAAATTTTCGAGCCCCCAACATGCCAGTGAATTGTGCACGGAAGAAATAACAGCCAGCGCAGCATCGTGTTTGGATATTTCTTCAAGCGTAAGAACATACGACAACGAATCCATACCGCCACCATCGTATTTGGGGTCAACTGTAATACCAAGAAACCCAAGTTCTTTCATGCGTTGAATAAGATGAGTGGGATACTCTGCTTTTTCATCACGTTCAATAACGCCCGGCAAGGCTTCGCGTTCAGCAAAATCACGCGCTGCTTGCTGAATAAGTTTTTGTTCTTCGGTTAATTCAAAATCCATAGTTGTAATTTTTTTGCAAAAATACAAATTGTTTTATGGATATCAAAAGCACCGTTACAAAAAAAACTTATTTAAAAAAATAATGATATTTAAAGGTTGGAGACTTATACCGACTTGCTAACAGGTTCATTAAAACAATATGCTTCTCACTCTCGTCCTCGTTTGTAACGGTTGGCGGTAATTTTGTTGCCGATATCGGAGCACTGTCCTGTCAAGTTGATGGAAAGTTTATTAAATGTAGAAACGCTGAAACCCGCACTAACTCGGCAATAAAATATACCACTTGTTATATGCAGCCCTTTATTTATTGATTATATTACTTGAATAAGCTTTAATGTTCTGTCGCAATAGTTTCTTAACTCTGCATCAGTTATCGGTTCACTCTCATTATTTGTATTAAAGCGATGGTGATATTTTTTTGAATAGTCATTTATGTCTGTTAACTCGTTTATATTACTCTGCAATCTGTAAAATCTGTCGTCTGGGGTTGCTTCTCTTACCATGGCAATAAAATCACCAAGCCAATCACTTGGGGCTACAAGGTCAAAATATTTCAGATGAAAATAACTCTCTAATGCAGGTCTTAAACACCTTGCAACATTTCTTCTTTCTTGGTCAGTAAAACAGCCATTATCTAGATATTTTTTAATCATCAAACTGTCCTTTAGGATACTTGACAAAGTCTCTGTGTCAATATTGAACTCTACAATTACGCTGCTATTGCCAATAAATTCAATCTTACTGCACTGGCTTTTCACGGGAACTTGATTTACACTTTTCCAAAAATCACCAGCAAAAATTATGTTGTGGCTTAACACAAAGAGTTGTTTAGCTTTTTGTCCTATGTCAATTAGCTTGCTGATTGTTGTTGATTTTCTGTTCAAGTCAAAACTTGAAACAGGATCATCAAATACTACAATTTGATCTTGAAGATTTCCGTCCAGTTCAAGTTTGGTTAGGAAAAAGGAAAGAGCCAAGGCGCTCTTATCTCCTTCACTTAGAGAATATTTAAACGAAGGTTGAACAGCACTGTCTTCAAATTTAATTTCATTTCCATTGACGTGCAGCGCATATTTAATCATTGGTTCTTTACTGCTTCCAACATATCCACTGTTGAGATTTCTGATTTCCAAGTAGGGTGCAAATGCTTGCAGGTATTGGTTTATCTTTGCAGTATAGTTCGTAAAGATTCCTAATGAATAAGTGTCAAGTTGTTGCTGTTTGCTTTCTTTTTGAGCGTTCAAAGTGTCCACTGATGTTATGAAGGTTGAAAGTTGGCCACACAAAGTTGTTACAGTTGTGAGTTCCTTCTTTTTGATTGCTTTTAATTTTTTTAGGTCAGATTCAAGTTGTAATATGTTAGGTTGACTGGATGTTTTTAAAGTTGTTATTCTGGCATTAAAAGTTTCAATCTCGGTATTAGATGCATTAATTAGACTGTCAAATGTTTCAACTATGTTTTTAAGAGTTATTATTTTTTCGGTTGGTAGTGCATGAATTGGGTCAGAAGATTTTTCTTTGAATAAAGTTTTAACGGGATCGAATGCTGCTTGAATTGTTGCCTTATAATCTAGAATTGAAGTTAAAGTAGGTGCATTAGTAATGTGCTTGCTCCAAAACTCAATTAGATTAAGGTTGGACGAGATTACTGTCTCAATTTGAAGAATTGTTGCCTCAACATTAAAAGCATCAATTGAAGTATCCAAAAACTTTAATTCTCTTAAAAGAGCATTATATTCCAGATTAAAATACTGTTTATAAGCTTCAATAATGTCTGTTGATTCATCAAATTTTCTCAGACAGAACGGACAAGTTTCATCAGTAATTGATTCGTAACCTTGCTTAATCCATTCCTCTTCTTTTCCATTCATTCCAAGATGACCTTTGTGAGTGTTGACCTTTTGAAGATATTCTTCGGAAATATTGTCAATAGATTGACTTAGAGCTGAAATAGCCCGTTCAACATTGAATGGTAATTGAAAGTTAGGTAGTGCCGTCAGTAAATTTTTTGATAGAATTTCTTGAAAACTTTTTGCAGTAATTATTTCACCTTCCTTTGCTGAGATTTTTCTATCAATATCTGGATCAGCCGGTAAGTTGCAGAAGTCAACGGCAGAGAAGGCGTTATCAATTGCCAATTCAATTTTAGATTTTGTATCTCTAATTTGGTTGTTCCCATTTTGAATATTGTCTTTGATAGTTTGAATTTCGGTTTTTAGCTGAACACCCTGTTGACCAAAGATTATTTCAAAGAGATTTTTCTTGTGTGTGTTTTGAATTTCTAAACCAGTATAAATATTTTCATTTATAAAATGGATGTCAAAGATTTCAAGATTCGGATAGCTGCTGTCCCAAACATTGTTTGAGAATGTAATTTTTGGATTAGTAGCAATATCAGTCAGCACTTCTATTGTTTGAGGAACAGTTCTGTCAAAGGATCTTATTTTTGTCAATAAAGGTGGATTGTTTTTTAACGATCTTAGAATTAATGCAAGTGTTGTTTTTCCGCTTCCATTTTCACCATACAACAAGTTAATCCCTAACTCTGAAAAAATGCACGTATTATACTATTCTAGATTAAGACCGACTT
>CAYSIN010000135.1:0-5684 GCA_964431135.1 uncultured Bacteroidales bacterium | reverse complement strand
TCAATTGATATTTCTTGAATATACATTATTCTTCTTTTTTATGCTTGCAGGTAACGGACAGCGGTATGTTTTTGTTGCCGATTTCGGAGCATGTCACTGTCAAGCCACGATAATGTTTGAAGCGAGCTACTGCCGTTGATTTCAGCACAATCTCGGCAATAAAATATACCGCATGTTACCAACTGGGCGTTCTTCATGTCTTACGAAAATATGATACCTTTCCCTTTCTTTGTTTGATTGTATTCAAGAAGTATTTTTTTAATTTTTTTAGCATCACTCTTTGGAATACAGAAAGCCGATGCATAACCACCAACTACCTTAATATGAATGTCAGCCCCAAAAACATGTTGGTCAATAGTAATGTTTCTGATGTAGCGGAATGCTATTACTTGTTCGTCAACTCCAATGAGTACAGCATTTCTTTTTCTAACGGTTATTGTTTCTTCGTCTAAATCAATGATTATATGCCATGGATTCACAACGTGTGCACCTTTACCATTCATAATAAGTGCATTTGCGGATGATGATGTTTCAAATTTCATATAGATTATTTTAAATTGTACAATTCAATTAAATTGAATCTAAAGTCATTCAATTTTTTCCATTCTTCTGCTGTTTCCATTTTACCATCGAAATTCTGAAGATGCTCAATTATCAGTTGTCTAATACGAAAATAATTTGGATGCTTTGCAATTGATTTATAAACAGAACTTGATAAAAGATTAGGCTCTTTACCCAAACTTAATGAAACTATTGACTCAACAATTGTTTCACTCAATTCTTTGATTTTCTTTTCATTTGTTTCCATATTCGTTGATTTAAATTTGTGTAGATTATAAAAAACTTAAAATTGCCAAGATTACTGATAGCAAACCTAAAAAAAGTGAAATTAAGGATATTCTTGTAGCGTAACTTGGATTAAAGATGTAAAATGCAAAGAAGCAAAAAATATCTCTTGAAATTTTCAAATTGGCATTGTCAGTTTGTGAAATCTTTAATAGAATCAAGTCTTTTCTCAGCAGTCCGACTTCGTTTTTTTTTGTTGTACCTAATTTTATGTTTCGATTACCAGAAATTGCTTTTCTATATATTGATTTTGTTTTTTTACGATTGTTTTCTTCATAAAAGTTAGTAATCCTAATAATTCTGCGATTTTTATGATATGATTTATTTTCTAAAAAACATTTATCATCATAATCATATTTACTTTCGCCATCTTCAAGGTAAATATAATTTTCAGTATCATAATTGCCTGATTGTGGTTGGTTTTTAATGATTTTTATTTTCATATCAAATGGTTTCTCAAATAATCGAAAATCTTTTTTGATTTCATCTTTACCTACATAGATAAAATTCAAATAGTTTAGAAATTTAATGACACTTTTGTTTGTATTTTGTACCGTGGTTTGTATTTTTTTAGAAGGAAACAAAATAAATATTTGTGATACAAATATTTTTGTCAATTCAAAATAAGATTTTATTAGAAAAGTATCGTGCCTACTAAAACTACCGTGTAATTCAATTATTCCTTTAAAATATAAATCGGTTATCCTATAAAAACCAACAACCGATTCGTTATGGTATATGTAATAAAAGTAATCAAGTTCTGTTGCTTCAAGTTTGCCATACGGAGGGAAACTCTTTAAATTATCTTCAATGGTAAAATGTTTTTCTATGTCAATAGGATTATTGCCACAATAATTTATATACAAATCATTATGCTGTACCTTTAGGGTTTTTATTTTTTTTTCAATTTTATCTTTTCTTTTTAATTTCATACTCAAATATTTGAGCGATTGCGGCAGAAATAGGTAATTTCGCTTCTTCTTCTAACCACATCCATTGACCATTTGTGTTACATTCTAAAAATATATAATTGCCATTCCTGTCTACTATAAAGTCAAAACAACCAAAGTTCAAATTCAAATGCTGTAAGAACAATAAGCATTTCAATTCTATCTCTTTAGGAATTTCTGTTTTAGTGAAAGTAATACCATTGTCATAACCCTGCCTCCAATCAATTGCACCTTTCTCTGTATCAAGTTTTTGACTTTCAATTTTTGCTGAAAAACATTTATCCTTTATAACTGTAACTCTTAATTCATAATCCTTTTCAATATATTCTTCTAAAAAATTTATGTTATTCCGAAAAGAATGTTCCCCAATATTTATCAAATCAGCGTAATGCTTTTTTCTTGTATAGAAAACAATATTTCCACCTGTTGCCTCAATGTCAAAAGAAGATATTGGTTTAATTGCAACATTCTTGTTTTCAAATGTCTTTATACTAGAAAATTGGTTTGAAAAAATTGTGTTTGGTATCTGAAATCCAATACTTTTAGCAATAATTTTTTGTAATATCTTACTCCCTGCTTGTCTTTCTATTATTGGGTGACCTAACCAAAAAACATTAGAAAGAGAGTATCTAAAAAATTTGATAAAACCGTCAGCCTCGTCCAAAATCACTTTTTTAACTTTTTCATCATCATAATGGTCATAGGTTGCAAGAGGTTCCATTGGTCTCCTCTCCCAAACGCATGTAATTTGCTCACTATTAATTGATATGTCATATTTCTTGTATTTTATTTCAAAGAAAGTTCTTTCGTTTGAAATTTCATATAACACATCATAATCAGTCAATATTTTATCCGTATTAAAACGAAAAAATGGCAATTTTTGACTATTCAAAATGTCAATTACTGGATTCGGATGAATATCCGCTTCGTTTGTAATAATTAGTAGCACAATTAAAATTTTTAAATAGTCGGCGTTTACGATAAATGTAATCACCGACTATTATTGTTAAAACTATTTTTCCTTTGCGTCATCAACCTCGTTTTTATACTTCGGAAAAAGAAAACTGCCGACATTTTTTGCTGACTTAGTAACCTTTTTGTCAGAACCACAGAAAAAAGGATAAATGGTTTTTTGAGAATTATAATCATAATAACTTATCTCATTCTGTGTTGATATCATTTCTTTTGATTCTTCAAATGCCCCAAATGCTATAAATGGAGGTAATTGATTGTTGCTGTTTAAATTCAAATTCTTATCCATGACTTTAAATTTTAATTGATTAATAATTCAGTTTTTAACTCGGCAATCTTTTGTGCTTCAATTTCAGAAATTCCTTCAGAAGCCTCTGCCATTGCAGTCATTAGTTCCAAAATCATTGATTTGATTTCGGATTTATCTGCAATTTCATCTTTAATACATGTTAATGCTTGTTTCTTAACATTATCATCTGCTGTAATAAGGTAAGAAAGTTCAGAATACATTTCGCATGCAAATAAAATATTGCCGTCTGCTGCTTCTTTCACTGATTCTGCAAGATTTTGCTTTTCTAAAGCATCAAAATCACCATCCGCTGTTGCAACAAGAACAGACGGATACATCATTAACAATGATGAAAATTGATTTTCATCCAAACATGTATTTCGTTTGGTCTGATAATCTTTGAAATAATCTGTTAGTTTCATAAAACTTGATTTAAATTAATTGACCCCGTTGCAGGTGGATGGTCTATACCAAAAAAGATTTTATTTTTTCCCAATCGTTTTTATATGTTTTTATATGTTCGAGTAGGATATTATCAACGCCATTTACGGAATTCCATTCAGTCATGCCATTTCTTGCCATTTGAATTTTTGACATTTCAACGTGAGTAAGAACATAATAATTTGAGTTATTGTCTTTGTCGATGTGCACAATAACCCAAAAGTCAGGATGTGGAGTTTCTGGAGTTTTATACTTTTGAAAAAATCCAGTCACGATTCTATTGCTTTTAGTTGTTTTTACTTCAATTACTAAAGCCTTTCTTGTTTCTGGGTTAATGACCATAACATCTGCGGCTTTATGGTTTCCATATGTCAAACTAGAGTTTATTTGTCGTTTGGCTAATTCTGCACAAACACCATATTCTCCTGATAAATTTAAAAAATGCTTCTCTTCTTGTTTTTGTTTCATGGTATCATATTTTTATTGTCGCTGTCTTTTCTTCGCCTTGTTGGTAACGGTTGGCGGTATGTTTTTGTTGCCGATTTCGAAGCACTTCACTGTCAAGTTACACGAAATTTTATTAGATACTGAAACGCTGAAATTCGCACTATCTCGGCAATAAAATATACCGCCTGTTACCAACTGGGCGTTCTTGTCTGTCAATGGTTTGAGATTATTTTTCAATTCAGTCATTCCGTTATCATTGTCTTTAAAAGATTTAGTTTTTTTAGTGTCGGCAAAGTCAGCGTAGGCAGACAGACAAGCTCTATGGCAGGTTTTGGTTTAGCGTTGGCTGGTGCGACCTGACATAGTGCTTGGCTGTGTGAGTCAGCCATTTTTTATAAGTCTTTTTGCAATTGATTTTTTCCTTTCCTCAGTTAAACTATTTCTGTCCTGTAATTCTTCCCAAGTAATTTTTATCATACCATTAGTGAGTTTAACAGAGTAATTAAAATTATTTGTGTCAATGGCGTGCATTACATATGAGCCAATTTCATGATTATAAAATCTTGTCTGATTAAGAACTTGATTAATTTCTGATTGTCCGTAATTTGCTGTTGTCATATTTTAATAATTAAAGATTTCTTCTTTTCTAAAAATTTCCACCCTTAAACCTCGTGCTATTAATACTGTGATTGCATTATCAATCTCATTTTCTTTAAGGCTCCGTATTTCATTCAAAGTCTTGCAATCTATTGGATTTTCAACTTCTTTTATAACTACCACATATAAAGTGTCATTTGGAATTTGAGGTTTAACTTGAAGAACGAAAACACTGTCATTTAGAGTAGTTTTTCTCCAACAAGATTGTGCTTTAATAGAAATTGAAACAACGATGAAAAAAGATAGTACGATAAGTCTTAACATATAGGCTTATTTTCAGGTTAAAGAAACTAATTTGTCAATGTCCGAAACAGTCAATTGTAGCACGTTTATATTTTTCACTTCACATATTTGTATTCCCGCCATTTTATAACGTGAAAACACATCATCTAACGAGTTGATTTTTTCCAGAGGCAACGCTAGTTTAGAACGTAATTTTTTCTGATTAAGAAGTTTGTCCTCGTCTTTACTTATTACTACAGCATGTCCATATTTTTGCAATATTTCAAAACTCTTTTCTTCTGAAATATCATTTATTAAAGTTAATTCACGAATAATTTTTTTGGGGATTGAATGTTCGTGTCTTAAATCTTGGTATGGGTTGAGTTTTGGATTATTCTGTTTTTCTGCAATATTGAAAAGCAATTTTTTAAGTGCACCTTTTGACCAATATGGTTGACCTTCATATTTTTTGTAATTACCTTGATTGTCATGTTCGGTTGTTGCCCAAAGCAATCTTTCAAGTAACATTTTTTTGATATATTCAGGCATATCATTTTTTGTGTCGAAAATAATTGAAATTGCTTTTGCAATATTTTTCTTGTTTAATTCATTGTACGAACTGATTTTGTTGTCTTTTTCCATAATATTTATTTTAAGGTTCGACATAAGATAACAAAACCACCTTCCCAAAGAAAATATTTATGAAAATACTTTTTTATCATTGTTTTGCTCTGCTTACAGAATATGCTATCAAAGCATAAGTCATTATTGCAATGCCGTTAATGATAACATAAATTGGTGTCGAAAAATTGAAAAACGAAAAAAACAGGTTGCTTACAAATGCTATTGCAAAAAATATC
>CAYSIN010000134.1:0-5741 GCA_964431135.1 uncultured Bacteroidales bacterium | reverse complement strand
AAAAATATTTGCTGAAACCATTATAAATCCTGTAAAATTAAAAGTAACATCCGTTCTAATACCAAACCGCTAACAAAAAAATGAAATGAATTTTGTTCGTTGGTTTGGTTCATGCCGACAGACTAACCGTTTTAAAACAAAAGCGAAGCGTTTTGTTTTTAATGAACTTGTGAGCAAGTCGGTATTATATGAAGAAGTGGCTGCATGGTGAGATTGCTTCGCTACGCTCGCAATGACGAGAGGGGGTGAATAGTTACAAACAATTTATGTATTCATAAAGATAAAATGGCTACAATATATATGTTCCCTGTCATGGGGTTGACAATGCACTGCAATTTCAACGGCAATGATAATTTGTTATTTATCTCTATGTCTTTTTTTATTTGAATGCCTGCATTTACAATTCCTGCCTGATTGCCATACCAACCTTTGTCGAATGTGCCACCGCAAAAAATTTGCAAGGGATACTTTTTGGGGGCATAACTAAATTCTACATAAGTGCTGTTAAGACTATCATTCCCATAAAAATTATAAGCAACCAACATCGTAAGCGGAAATTTATCGGAAATAGTGTAGGATAAATCGGCACTTAGCGTGTGTCCTGTAGTAGATGAGTTGTAATCAAAATAGTGATTGTTTATCGTTTGATTCATAAAAAAATAATCGTATAGATAGAGTGAAAATTTATAAATATTGGCAAAAACAAACCAGTCGGTTTCTTGTACGGGCTGATTATCAATACTTACAGAACCCCATGCACCAATGCCGATATGGTTTTTATAAACAATTTCCATATCGGGCTGAATAGCCGGTGAATTAAAGTAATCGGCACCACGCCATACATATCGGCTTGCTATATCTGCATTTGCCTTAAACAAAAAAGTTACTGAATCATTCTGGCTAAAAGCATTTGTTGTAATAATTATCAAACCAATAAAGAAAATTTTTTTCATACTAAAAATATTTTACACAAAAATACACGTTATTCTTATTGAAATTCAGAGGTGAAATAAAATTCAATGTCTGGAAAATTTTCCTGTGCCATTTGAAGGGAGAAAGCAGAATCAGCCAAAAATACATCCCTTCCATCTTTATCGGTGGCTAAAAAATTATATTTTCTTTTAAAAAAATCGTTCAATTGAGATTTATTGTTGCTTTTTATCCAGCATGCCTTGTATAAGGGTAATGACTGATATCTGCATGTAGCAGCATATTCATGTTCAAGTCGAAACTGAATAACATCCAATTGCAACGCACCCACAGTGCCTATTATTTTACGACCATTTAATTTATGGGTAAACAATTGTGCTACGCCTTCGTCGGTAAGTTGTTCTAATCCTTTTGCCAGTTGTTTGTATTTTAAGGGGTCCACATTTTCTACATAACGAAATATTTCGGGAGAAAAATGAGGGATGCCTTTAAAATGGAGTACTTCACCTTCAGTAAATGAATCTCCAATTTTAAAATTGCCGGTATCATATACACCCACTATATCGCCTGGATAAGCCTCGTCGATGACAGATTGCTTGGAAGCCATAAATGAAGTGGGATTGCTAAATTTATACATCTTCCCTGAACCAACATGAAAATAATTTGTGTTTCGTTTGAAAATGCCACTGCATACTTTGATAAAGGCTATTCTTGCTCTAAATTGCGGATGTAAGTTGGCATGGATTTTAAAGACAAAGCCCGTAAATTTTTGCTCTTCAGGATTAACTAAACGTTCTGTGGTAATTGCTTCTGCAGGTGAGGGCGCTATTTCCAGAAACAGTTCCAACAATTCTTTTACACCGAAATTGTTTAATGCACTGCCAAAGAAAACAGGTGCCATATTGCCCCGAATGTATTCTTCTTTTAAGAAATTGGAAAATACGTTACGAATAAGTTCTACATCTTCACGAAGTTTTTGGGCTGCTTTGATTCCCAATTTTTCGTCAAGTGCGTTGCTCGTCATACTGGATATTACCGTCGGTTCTTGTACTGTCTGTTTTTCATTAACATCAAACAAGTATAATTTATCGGTCAATAACTGATAAACACCCTGAAAATCTTTTCCCATTCCTATTGGCCATGTAACAGGAACACATTTAATGTTCAGTTTATGTTCTATTTCATCTATAACCGAAAATGGATCTAATCCGTCGCGGTCCAGTTTATTGATAAAAAAAATGGTAGGCGTTTTTCGCATGCGGCATACGTTACTTAATTTTTCAGTTTGTGTTTCTACGCCTTTGGCTGCATCTATCACAATGATGACGCTATCAACAGCCGATAGGGTACGGTAAGTATCTTCTGCAAAATCCTGATGACCGGGTGTATCAAGAATATTTATCTTATAACCGTTGTAATCAAAACCCATCACCGAGGTAGAAACAGAAATGCCGCGCTGTTTTTCAATTTCCATAAAATCGGAAACCGTTGTTTTTTTAATCTTATTGGATTTAACCGCACCCGCTACATGAATTGCTCCGCCATATAAAAGCAGTTTTTCAGTAAGCGTCGTTTTTCCTGCATCGGGATGGCTTACAATAGCGAATGTCCTTCTACGGTGTATTTCTTCAGAAAAAGTCATAGAGCAATTAGTTGAATGTTATAAGTAAATTGATAAAAAAGTTCCACAAGGTGGCTGCACCGATAGCAAATAATTTGGAAAAATAAAAATTCCATTTGACACGTGAAACCAGTAAATACAATACAAAACTGTTAATGCCTAAACCAATAAGTGAAATAAAGAAAAATTTACCATACTCTAATAAAATTTCTGGATTGTGACTCGAAAAGGTCCATATTCTATTAAGTATATAATTTGAAGTAGCAGCCACCGTAAATCCAATAGCATTGGCTATATATTGATTTATTTTAATAATATTTCTAAATAAATAAGTAAGAGAAAAATCGATGACAAGCCCGGAGGCGCCTACTACTATAAATTTCAGAAATTTAATAATCAGTGCGAAATATTTTTCCATAATTGAATATTAGATAAAGTAAGTTTATTATTGACTACAGCATCATCGTATTCCTGAATAATTGCTTTTAAAAAATTTTCCATGGTTGTTTGTTTTGCATGGTCTTTACCTGCTAAATTGTTTTGAAGAAGCGAATCGGTAGATACATTATAAAATCCTGTAGTTTTGTCACCATCAAAGGTAAGCAGATTAGGAAACCAAAACAATTGATACTCGCCATTGATATAATTAACAGCATAATGAACGGTGGCTGTATCCCATACACTTTTTCCAAAACCAATAACCGTATCTTGTATTCCTAAATAGTGCAAAATGGATGGAAAAATATCGGCATGTTGCATGGTTTGATTTAAAATACCTTTTAAGGAAGAATTTTTATATTGATAAAAGGCGATAGGCACAGCATAACAACCGCTTCGATTATAATAATAATTGTTTTGTGCACCAAAAACATGGTCGGCAGTAATAACAAACAAGGTATTTTTAAACCACGAACTTTGTTTGGCTGCAGTAAAGAAATTTCGCAAGGCTAAATCTGTATAGGCAATACTTTGTAAAATATTTGTCTTCCCTTCGGGTAAAATTTTCTTGTATTTCTCGGGTACTTTGTATGGATGATGGGATGATAAGGTGTAAATTACACTGAAAAAAGGTTCTTTTTTGGTGTCGTATTGTTTCTTTACATATTGTAAATAAGGTTCGTCCCATATTCCCCAATCACCATCGTAATCGGAAGAATTGGGATATTGCCATCTGCCATAATAATTTTTTATACCCGATATGGCTGAAAAAACATCAAACCCCATGGTACCATTGGTTCCGCCATGGTAAAAAGAAGTATTATAACCATGTTCAGCCAGAATCGCCGGTAAGGCACGAATGGTATTGGAACCAAAAGAGGATAAAATATAGGGCGTTTCCATCAGTGAGGGTATGCTCGACAATATTGACGGTAACGATTCCAAACTTTTCCTTCCGTTGGCATACGAATACCGTATGACAAGGCTTTGTCCAAGTAAACTGTCTAAAAATGGCGTAAAACCTTTGTTTTGCGGACTAAAAAAGCCTATATGCTCTTTTGAAAAACTTTCCAATATTAATATAACAACATTGCAATTTCGATTCTCCTTACTTTTTGGAATGGCATAAATGTACGAAAAAGGCAATCTATTTTTTTCACTGAAATAATGATGTGTTGCAAACGTTTCTTTACCAAATGTTTTAATCATGGAAAAAGGTGTATTCAGTACTAATGGAACTTCATTGGGGGTTGCATGCAAAGATGCACTCAACAAGTTGACTGGTCTGAGTTTGGTGCCACGCAATACCGTAAATATGCTTCCAGATATAAAAATCCATATTACAAATAAAAATGCCCAGTTTTTTATGGAATGATGAAATGAAATGCCCTGTTTGGGTTTAACGATGGAAAACAAGTACCAAAGCAATATTATTACTATAATAAAAAAAAGAACTATATACCAGAAATCAACCAAAAATCGCGGAAGCATTATCCAAACATCCTTTCCCGTTCCGATTAATGAAAACAAATCGGCTGTAGAACGTTTCAAGGTAAATTTGAAATATTCAACATCAATCAGGTTGAAAAGAAGCACCGCCGCATTAACAATTACAAAATAATACCTGCCGGCTTTTTCAAAACGCTGTTTAATGGGAAGCAGGCTTATAATAATAAGCGGCAAATTGAATAATAAAATTATCCATAAATCGAAACGCATTCCCCACATAAAAGCCCGAAAAATATCGGACGCTGAATCATGAGCAAAGAAGGAATAATTAAATAGATAAAAAATGAAACGTGTTACTTGAAAAAGCACTAATAGTCCCAGTAACCGCAGAAATAAAAGTTTTATTTTATCTAAAATCAGTTTCATAAATGAAAGTTCGCAAAATTAGGTTATTTTTGGCAATTCCTTGTAAGATATTAGGGTGGTTATTTCTTTTAGAGATGCAAAAAAAAATTAGTTAGTCAATGTATGCTGTGAAAATTTTTTATTGAATTAGGCGTTTAAGTAGAGTCTGTCTATAATGTCAGTGTCTGAGCAAAGCAACCACTTTACAAACTTTTTACTTTATAACTTTCAAATTAATAATCAAGGGCTGCGAAGCATGGAGCATGAGGAGTTTACTTTCGTACAGGACTCATCGGAAATGCAAGCATAACGCAGAAATCGGACTTTATGGACAGACACTAAATTAACATTTTTTTTAGTGGTATATTTTGGTGAATAAAAGTGGTATTCTTATAATGAATATTAACAACGTTTGAATTATACCAATATCCTTAAAACCCGCAGCATCAAGGCGGCTAATGATGCCCTAAAATAAATTCCGTTACGTCTAATACACTTTTCTACTATCTTTATAATCAACCTTATACATTAACAAGTGGTAAACTTGGGTTATATACAAAGTTTATTAGGTCATTTGAGCAGTAAAACTACAGAAGTATATATTCATATTACAACTAAGGGTGTTGACCAAATAAAGAATCCATTGGACAATTTAGATTTTTAACAAAATAGTTTTGTTTTGAATTATTTTTTATATATCTTTGCGCATGTATATTTATATAAGGAGTTACAAAATGAACTATTTAAGACACATATCCAATATTGCTCACATTATTAGCATTTTATCAAAACAAATCGACTGTGGATAATAAAAATATAAACGTAATTGTAAGTTTACACAGATGTTACCAGCAAGCGTAAAAAGACAGAAACGACAGTATAAAATTGAAAGTAAACC
>CAYSIN010000133.1:0-5756 GCA_964431135.1 uncultured Bacteroidales bacterium | reverse complement strand
TTATTTTTTCTTTTTTTGAAAATATATTACCTAATTTTGGAGGGTTTGGGTTTAAATATGCATGGATGTTACTTAAAAATTTCAGGTTTTAACATAAAGTCTGATACACTTTGCTACAGGGCAGGCATTTTTCGACAGATGGAAAAGAGGTTTTTACGCTCAGTTCTTTTCTCATCCCGCTATGTATTCAAAGCAAATGCAGGTAATATCAAACTGCTAACAAAAGCACACGAACAAAATTAATTTTATTCTTCTGTTTTAATTACTTTGGCAGTAAGTGTTACCTCTTTTTGACGAAGTTTTAAAATATATATTCCTTTGGTTATCTGAGGCGTCTGTATTGACAAATGCTGCCGAGACGATGATAAATACATTGGTTGGCTTTCAATTATATTTCCTAACATATCGTACAGTTCAACGATTGAATTACCTGTAACGGCATTACTTACTTTAAAAACGAGTATATTATTTTTCCACGAAACAGGGGTCAATTCCATGTTTTCCCAACGAGCGTTCTGAAAACCGATATGCGGTGTCTGGTCAATGGATAATTTTAGAATGACGGGTAAATGGTCCGACATATTTGCTAATGCCGTAAGCACATCGCTGGGGGTGCTGTAATTGGCTGGGTTATCTACACTCTGATTGAACCTGTTTCCATCCTGTCCGATGACTTTATAGGAATTGGCTACATACGACACTTTTTGCAACTGATTCATAACCGAAAACGAAGCAAGAATAAAATCAAAACGGTCATCTAAGCCGCCGCCTGCTGTGCAGTTATTTGAATTTAATTGTGCTGCCTGTGTGTGGTACATCGCCATAGACTGATTATCATGCCATGTGCCAAGTTTGTTGATGGGGTCATAAAAACGTATATTCGAATTGCTATAATTAATCAGGTTTTGAAAACATTGTTCTGAACTACTCGAAACATTAAAATCGCCCATTACCAATGAATTGTTCAATGTGCCCAACGTGTTGAGATAATTCATTAAGATAGATGTCTCAGCGGCACGTTCATCCTGGTCGCTGCCAGTACTGCCTGCTTTTAAATGTGCATCCCAAAAGTGAATAAAAACAGTATCGTGTTGCGTAACTACATCGGGACTGTTATAATAGAGTGTAAGCATGATGATATCACGCAAATCGGTAGGTAGATAATTGGAATTATAAAACTTGAATTTGTTTGAATTATAAAAAAAGGTACTGATAATATCTGTCCCGCTTGAATTATAGCGTGGCATACGTTTGTAGCATGTTATACCATCTGTATTTAATACATTTTCCAGAATAATGCGAAACATGCTGGTATCGTATCCTGACACTTCGTTTACACCAATTACATCGGGCATTACATAATGCGTAATCGTTTTCAGATACCCCATTTTTGATTGTACATTATTGTTGGTAGTAGTGCAATAGGAAGTATAATTTCCAAAGTTCATTAAATTGTAAGTCATCACGGTAACTGTGTCCTGTGCGATTATAGACGATGTTAGCCATAAACAGATAAAAGTAATTTTTTTTGTCATATACATTACGAACGAATAAAATGGTTCATGATAAAAGGAATTTCAAACGAGAACTCTATCAATCCTGCCAGGTTGTGCTGGTCATCGTACCATGGCGTTTGATATATCAGTTTCTTTATCTTGTTTTTTTCAATAGTATAAACGTTGGTAGCATTATTTTGAAGCAGTTCAGTAATTTTTTGCCACGATGATTCCTGATGACATTTTTTTAAGGAAGAGCCTGTTAAGGGTTTATCTTTTTCAAAGGTTTTTTTGGATTTTTGATTCATATAAACGATTTTCCCTTCGTTATCGCAAACGGTTACCGCCACATTAGCATATTCTAAAAAATCAAATGCCATTTTTTTGCAAATATATATGAAATTTTTAATTTACACAAAGACTAGATGAACATAAACCTCTTATCATCATGCAAGGTTCTTTTTTGCGGAAAAAAAGAAAAGTACAGAAAAGTGAATAATACCCAAAACGATTTTTTAAGAAGCGACTAACAATGTGAACAGAAATTCTAAATTAATAAAAAACGATAGAGTATTCTATATTTCATAAATCATCCATTTATCATTGGACATTAATTTAAAATCAACTAATTTTACCGTCAAATTTAATTCGAAACAGATATGCCGAATAAAATATTGGACATTACAAAAGAGGTGAAGTGGATTGGTGTATTGGATGCCGATATAAAAACTTTTGATATCGTCATGGAAACGCAATATGGAACAACCTATAACTCTTATTTTATTAATGCCGAAAAAAAAACTATTATAGAAACGGTTAAGGAAACATTTAAGGATGAATATATTGAAAAAATAAAAAAACTTACTTCATTGGAAGATATTTCCTACATCATCTTAAATCATACCGAACCCGACCATTCGGGCAGTTTGCGTCATCTGCTTCGCTATACACCCAATGCTATAGTAGTGGGCAGTGGCAATGTTATTCGCTATTTGCAAGATATGGTGGATGTCCCCTTCCAATCGCTGGTAGTAAAAGACGGTGATACCTTATCGCTTGGAAACAAGACATTGAAATTTATAGCAGCACCTCATTTGCATTGGCCCGATACCATCTTCACTTATCTGGAAGATGATAAAATACTCTTTACTTGCGATTCGTTTGGTGCACATTTTTGTCATGCCAGCATGTTTGATGATTTGGTTCCAGACTATGATGTAGCATTTAAATATTATTTTGATGTTATATTAAAACCCTTTAGCAAGTACATGCTTAAAGCCATTGAAAAAATCACTCCATTAAATATTTCTGTTATTTGTCCCGGACACGGTCCTATTTTACGCTCTACATGGAAGAAAAAAGTTGAATTAAGCAAAAAATATGCAGAAACCTATTTGCTTGAAACTACACATACACGTAAAACCATACTGGTTGCTTATGTCTCGGCTTATGGCTATACAAAAAAAATGGCACAAGCATTGGCAAACGGTATAAAGCAACATGATACCTGCCATGTTATACTTGCCGATATAGAAAAAATGGAATTGGGCGAGTTGGATTCATTGATTACTATTGCCGATGGTATAATGATAGGTTCTCCTACCATTAATCAGAATACACTTTTACCTATTTATCGCATGTTTGCCTTAATAAATCCCATTCGCGATAAAGGCAAATTGGCAATGTCATTTGGAAGTTATGGATGGAGTGGAGAAGCCTCCAAAATTATTAATGCCGCACTGGTTCAATTAAAGTTGACACTCTTTAGTGACGGAGTAACTTCTAAATTTATTCCGTTTGATGAAAAACCTTTTGTAGAAGCAGGTATAAAATTTTCTGAACAACTTCAACTAATACACTCTGAAGAAATAAAATAATACATCGTGAATTCTTCAAAACATAAAAGTGCATTAAAAGTAAACGAAGGCATTGAACAACCTCCCAATATAAACCCATGGCTTAGGCAGACAAAAAAAACTCGTGAAAAACATAGTGCCGACGATTATGTAAAAGAAATTGTACAGGGAAATCGAACCATGTTGAGTCAAGCCATAACGCTGGTAGAAAGTACACTTCCTGAACATCAACGTTTATCTCGCAGTATAGTGGAACAGTGCCTTCCATATTCCGGCAATTCTATACGTATTGGCATTACCGGCGTTCCGGGTGTAGGTAAAAGTACATTTATAGAAATATTTGGTACGTTAGCCATATCTAAAGGAAACAAATTGGCTGTACTTGCCATTGACCCCAGCAGCGAACGAAGCAAGGGAAGCATATTAGGTGATAAAACACGCATGGAAACACT
Source organism: uncultured Bacteroidales bacterium (assembly GCA_964431135.1). GTDB lineage: Bacteria > Bacteroidota > Bacteroidia > Bacteroidales > GWA2-32-17 > Ch61. The sequence continues at coordinate 1,952 of CAYSIN010000133.1, read as the reverse complement.
TTCTACACTTCCTGATGCCTTTATAAGACCAAGCCCTACAGGTTGTAACTTGGGAGGCGTGGCACGAAGCACACGGGAATCTATCATTCTTTGTGAAGCCGCTGGCTTTAATGTTATTCTTGTTGAAACAGTTGGTGTTGGGCAATCCGAAACGGTGGTAAACAGCATGGTGGATGCTTTCTTGCTTCTGATGCTTGCCGGTGCTGGCGATGAACTTCAGGGCATAAAACGTGGTATTATGGAAATGGCAGATATTATTGCCATCACCAAAGCAGATGGCATTAATCAGCGAAAATGCGAAATGGCTGCACAAGAATTGCGTAATGCACTTCAATATATGCCACCTTCTGAATCACAATGGAAGCCCCGTGTCTTGCTTTGTTCGGCTATTTCAGGTTTGGGTATGAATGATATTTGGGATACCGTTCAACACTATTTTTCGTTTATTAAACAGAATAATTATTTCTTACAGCAGAGACATTATCAGGCAAAATACTGGATGTACGAAACCATTACCGAAATGTTGAAAGAAAATTTTTATTCCCGTCAAGATATTAAAAAGAAATTAACACAACTCGAAAAGCAGGTAATTGAACATAAAATTAGTTCTATTGCAGCAGCCGAACAAATTATTAATCAATACTTAAAGAAATAATTATTCTTTATACGTTCGTATAACAAATGAATCTTGAAAACATTTTTTAAAAAAATTTGGCGAGATGAAAAAAAAGTTATACATTTGTCTAGTTCATTTAATTTTTAACTGAATGTTTAGTTCAAAAAGTGACATAATCCCCAATCTTTATTACATGAAAACAAAAACCTTTATTTTATTAGCCGTATGCTATTTAATAGCAAATACCATGGTAAAAGCACAGGCTTATATCCCTTTTACCAAAGATGGGAAAATGTGGACGGAAGCTTGGTACGGAGATGCTCCGTATATTCACTGGGTTGATACATATACTATGGTTGAAGATACTTTTTTTAATGGTAAACTATATAAAAAAGTTTACACTAATCCAAATCAAAGTTTTTATACCTATGATGATACTACAAATAAAAAAATTTATGTTTATGATTTTTTTTATTCAAAGGATTCAGTTTGGTATGATTTTTCACTTCAGGTTGGAGACACTTTATGGCTTGGATGTACTTACTTCATTTTAATTAATAAGTCAATGGAATATTTTGCTGGAAAAAATAGAAATAAACTTGAATTTTGTTGGGATATTGGAAATCCTGCTATTCTAACGTGGTATGAAGGAATAGGAAGTACTCGTGGGGTTTTTCAACCTTTTTGTATAATGGGCTCAAGTAGTAATTTATTATGCTATTATGAAAACAATATGTTGTTATATCATGACACAACAATAAGCGATAGTTGCTTTACACTTACTAACATAAATGAACTCCTACCAGAAAATCTTTTTAATTCGTACTTTTACAGCCCTGTTTTATATGTAAAACCCAATAAACCTGTTTCTTACACACTTTCTATATATGATATTTTTGGTCGAAAGACCAAAGAAGTAACTGCTGTTGACAATCTTGAAATAGACCTGTCTGGCTTACACAACGGTTTGTATATATACCGTATTGAAAGCAAGGATATTCATTACAGCAGTAAATTAATATTAAATCAATAAAACTTTATTATATGAAAACAACATTTTTTAACCTTATGCATAGCCCTTCTGTGCAGTATAAATATATTTCCCCAAAGAGTTATAAACATTAACAATACATTTACAAACGATACGGTTCTCGATATTTTCGATAGCGTTCCTGCATTTTATGCTTTCAGGGTACAATGCTCTGTTACATTGCCTACCGATACAAGCCTTGTACGTATTATTTTAAAAGACACATATGGCAATGAGTTGCTTGTATATGAAGATTCAGAACTCCTGATTTGGGGCAACCTAAAATGTCGCGGATTTGTAAATTAA
>CAYSIN010000132.1:0-5906 GCA_964431135.1 uncultured Bacteroidales bacterium | reverse complement strand
AACTCTACCAAATTGTTTGTAAAAATTTTTAGGGTGTTGCAATGCGGAAAACAGGAAGTTTGAAAAAAAAAGTTAACAAATTTGCAGCATTTTTCGCTAAAAGTCTCGTCAGCAATGACGAGACAAATAATTTCTTATAAATACGACATTATATAATTCATATTTAATAGGATAGGTACTTTTTAAGGGACGACTAATTATTTATGGCTTAAAAAATTGTTCATATTTTTCTTAATTCAACAACGTTCTCTACATGACTTGTATAGGGAAACATATCTACGGGTTGAGATTTTTCTACAGAATAAAAGGGACTTAAAAGCGTTAAATCACGGGCTTGTGTAGAAGCGTTGCAACTAACGTAAATAATTTTTTCGGGCAACAGCGATATTAATCCTTGAATAACATCGGGATGCATACCGGCACGTGGTGGGTCAAGGACAATTAAATCGGGCTTTCCGTATTTTTTCATGGATTGTTCGTTTATAACTTGCTTCACGTCTCCGGTAATAAAATCTACATTTTGAATACCATTAATACGGGCATTATTTTGTGCATCTTCTATGGCTCTGACAACCGATTCAATGCCTACAACCATTTTTGCCTTCTGTGCCAGAATGAGCGATATGGTTCCAGTACCGCAAAAAAGGTCAAATACAAGTTCATTCCCGGTTAACGCAGCCCACTCAAGTACTATACCATACAATTTTTCTGCCTGTGCAGGGTTCGTCTGAAAAAACGAAACTGGACTAATAAGAAACCGAAGTCCACGAATCTCTTCGGTTAAATATTTTTCTCCTTTCAGTAATTTTAATTCTGTGTTTTCAAGCGAATCGTTCATTTTTGTATTATTAGCAATATACAGCGAAATGATGGATGGAAATGAAGATAAGAGCATGGCAGAAAAGTCATGTATAATTTCAGGATGATGTTCTGCTGCCGAAAGAATTACCATAAATTCGCCCTTGCGATTGCTACGAATAATCAGGTTTCTTAAAAATCCTGTATGTTGTTTATAGTCATAAAAAGAACATTTATTTTCAATAGCCCATGCTCGTATGGTGTTTCTGATTTGATTTGATGGTTCGGACTGTAAAAAGCACTCTTCAATATCAAGCACTTTGTCAAACCGTTTGGGTATATGAAAACCAAGTGTCAATGGCGAATGGTCGTCATTATGGACAAACCATTTATGCGTTGAAAATGTATATTCCATCTTGTTGCGATATCCCGTAATAACATCGGAAGCCACGATGGGATATTTTGTTTTAACTTCTATTTTCCCAATCCTTTCCAATTGGTCATATACCTGCTTTTGCTTAAATGTCAATTGAGCCGTATAATTCAAATGTTGCCACTGACAACCGCCACACAGGTAAAAATGTTTGCAAAATGGTGTTTCCCTATACTCGGATGGCGTTATTATTTCAACGGTTTTGGCTTCAAAATAACGACGCTTTTTACAAACAACACTTATTTTTACTTTATCGTGTGGAACGGCATTTTCAATAAAAAACACGTTGCCATCCATGCGGGCAATTCCTTTTCCTTCCACAGAAATATCTACAATTTCTACATCAAATAGATGACCGTGCAGCGGTGTTTTGCTCATCAAACAACGGTTTTAAAATATACAAACATTCATTCCACATCATGGCGGTAGCACCCCAAATAACTATTTTTCCCATATTAAAAGAAGGAACAACATAAGATTTATTTTTATACTCAATATTTATGTTTATAAGTACTTGTGGATTATAAAAATCTTTTACCGAAAAAATATAAATCTTTTTTACTTCCGCTTTATTTGGCAAAAAAGTGAATGGCATGGTAGAAGCAAAAAAAACATAAGGATGAACTATAAATCCGCTCACCGGCACATACAGCGTAGAAGCATCAGAAATCAATGATAAACATTTTTTCTCAACTCCTATTTCTTCATATATTTCTCTATATGCCGTTTCTATCAATGAATGGTCGCTTGTTTCACGAGCACCTCCTGGAAATGCCATCTGACCACTATGCGGGCCATTGTCCACCGCACGTTCAATAAACAAAACCGATAAATTATTTTGTACATAAAACAAAATAATACCCACTGCTGCATCCAATAATGATTCTTGATGAAGGTTTTTTATTTCTTCGTTTCGAAACGAAGGTGAAAGAATAGATTGAACGCTTTTATCGGGCTTGGTTTGCTTAAAAAGTTTTTTTAACGTAGATACGTCATTTATATTTTTCATTACTTATGGAATCGGCGTAAAAAGTTTTCAACCTCTGGAACACCACCTTGATAAACCAGATAACCATTATAAGGTTCTCGTCTTGTTATTTCATCGTTAATAGGAGTCAACATCAATCGGCGTACTTCCTGCGGGTCGTCGGTCTGTCCCAATACCCATCCCAATTTTATATATGCCGTTTCGGGAAGCATGTTTTCGGCAGGAATAATGCCTTTAGCCATTAAATCACGACCGGTATCGTACACATACATGTGACAAAAACCGTATAGCGTTTGAACCGTCATGAATAAATGAACACCTTTTTTGGCGGCTCTTTCTATGGCTGGATATAGCGGTTTATTGATATGGCCAAGCCCCGTTCCGGCAATGATAATGCCTTTGTAACCATTGTCCACCAGCGAATCGATAATATCGGGTTGCATGTTGGGATAATAATATACAATGCTTACTTTATCTTCAAAATAAGGTTTGATGGTAACTTTTCTATCCTTACGGCGATGATTGTATTCTTCCTTGATGGGTTTAACACCATCTTTTCTGGATACAGTAGCCAGAGGTGTATCGCTCAGTGTTCTGAACGTAGAACGATACGAAGAGTGCATTTTGCGAACTCGTGTTCCTCTATGTAAAAAGCCATATTCATCGCTGGTGGGTCCATACATGCACACCATTACCTCAGCAATATTGCCATGCCCTGCCGCAGTAGCAGCATGAATCAAATTAAGGGCAGCATCCGACGAAGGTCTGTCGCTGGAGCGTTGTGAACCTACCAATACTATAGGAACAGGTGAATCCTGAATCATGAACGTTAAAGCAGCGGCAGTATGACTCAGCGTGTCGGTGCCATGTGCTACAATAATACCATCAATGCCGTTTTCTATTTCCTTGCCTATGGAAATGGCCAATTTTTTGTACTGCTCCGGTCCCATGTTTTCGCTGAACACGGCAAACAATTTTTCGGTAGTAAGATTACACACATCGGCTAATTCGGGAACGGCACCGTACAATTCTCCCGGCGAGAATGCTGGAATAACGGCACCCGTTCTGTAATCAAGACGCGAAGCAATAGTGCCCCCTGTACCAAATAACTTTACATAAGGCAGGTTGGGACTTTTGGGAAATTCTTTCTCTGGAATTTTGTAATGAGCCTCTTTATATCCCAACTCTTTCATACTTTCAATGGTGCTTACATCTATACCAATGTTATAACCGGTAACTATTTTTAGCACGATGTGCATATCGTCGTCGTTTTCAGCACGAGGTAAAATGGTTCCTTTAAACACTCCACGCGACGTGTTAATTTCTACCTGTCCCCATACGCGAACGCTGAATTGCTGCATAATGGCTAAAGCATGCCCTTTATATCCTTTAAAAACATCATCTGCCATAACCTAATTCTCTATAAGTTGATAAACCTCTTTTAATTCCATGTTCCCGATAGCCTGATTTCGTATTCTACCCATTATCCAATGCGGTTTAAGTTGTATTTTTCTTTCCTTAAACGGAACAAATTTGTTTTGCAGTAATTGAATAGAATTGGCTATTTCTTCTTTCGTTCTTTGTTTAAAGTTCATGGTTTCCAGAATACTTTCAAAATCCATTTCCGGATGTTCGTATTTTACTTTCAGCATGGGATAGGCGAATTGAAGCGTGTATCCATTATCGCAAATAAATTTAAGCAAGTCATAGACCTGTTCAAACGTAAACGATGATTTTTGTTTTATGCTTCCCTGAATATGTTTCAATCTGTGTGCCAACAGCGTCGCAATAAATACGGGACTTACCTGTAAGTCCTTGATAATTTTTTCCATCAGGGGAACCAGATTATTTCGCAATAAATAAGTATAGGTATCATGAGGAACATTCCACTCCTGCAACTGGTTAAATCGTTTGTTTACAGGTATAGGCAAATGTTTTGAAAGCGAATCGATGTATTCTGATGATAACGGTATGGGTGCCGAATCGGTATCGGGATACATGCGGTCAGCACCGGGCAATACACGCTCAAAGATAGTTGTTCCATCTTCCAGCGACTTGCGCGTTTCGTTGGGAACGCCCTTAAATGCCCACTGACAACGTTCTTTAATTGTATCCAATGCTGTAGCAACATCGTCTTTATCTGCCCAGAAAACAATAACGGCATCTTCTTTTTTTACATCCAGCAATTTGTATATTTGTTCATAGTCTTTTTCGGAAATTTTTTCTTCCATATCTTCGTCGTGAGTCATATTGGGTTGCTCTATACAAGCAATGACTTTAAGCCGTTCACTGATTTCGTTGGCAAAACATTTACCGGGTTGCGTAAAATAAGAAAGAAAACTTCTAAAATAAGGAAGTTTTACCGCCATAATTTTGTGTTGCTGTTCCGTTGCCGTTAAAAGGGGTGGATATGCAAAATTAAACATAACCGGCAGCAACTCTACCGATTGAATATCCCATTTTTGTGTATCGGGAACAACCTTTAAAAGGTCGTCACGCAATTGAAGCAGTGCCCATTGTCGGTAACATTCGTTGTGCGTAAGTTCCGGTATCCATTTATTGTGTGAAACTCCTTTTATTTCAATTCGTGTACCACCTTTGCAACTTACATTTACATCCTGACGTGCAGCCCCTATACCCGTTCTGACCTTTCCCGTACTGCGATTTAAAAAACGAATGTAGTTGGCTGTTTCCATTACTTCATCGGGATTAACCATATCGGGATAAGTCACGGTTTCGATAAGTGGCATTCCAAGGCGGTCGGTCATATAAGTTCGGCAATGCCCAATATCGCTCACTTCGCGACAGGAATCTTCTTCCAAACTTAATTGAATAAGGCGTATTTTTTTATGAGGCAAGTCCAATTCACCCTCTACACCCAGAATAGCCGTACGCTGAAATCCAGTTGGTATGCTTCCGTCGAGATATTGCTTGCGGGTAATGTGTACTTCGCCTACGATGTTCATTTTGCATAACAACGATATTTCCAAAGCAATTCCTAATGCTTCCCTGTCTATTTTAAAGGGAGGCGTATCGTCCACCTCGTATGTGCAAGCCGTTTTATGTTTTATTTGATAGATAATTTCCTTTCGGGTTTTAAACTCCATCAGTGCTGTACCATCATATTCGCCCAGTTCGCTTAATGTGGGACGCATGTGGCGTACAATTTCGGCATCATAATCGTTGGGCTTTTGAAAATAACCAGCCGGGCAATTACAGAATAATTTTTCCTTTGTTTTTAATTGCTGATGTACTTCCAAGCCCGACATGAATCCGATACGGTCATAATCTTTTTGAGTGGCTTTATGGCGAGGAACATAGCCTATTTTTTCTCGCGTTTTTTCGTAATTTTCTGTCGCATTAAACTTCATATCAAACTCTAAATTATACAGGGCACAAAGTTGATAAAAATTAAGAAATATTGATACAGGTGTAATAAATTATTTTTTTGAATGAAGCGTCCCTTAAAAACTCATTTTAGTCTTTTAATCTTTCTTGTACTGTTCTTTTTTTTCGCAAAAAAGAACTCTGCATGATTAAATGAATATCATGCAGTCCCTCCTTCGTCTTCGTTAGAGAATGAGACGGGATAGGTTAACATCCTCGTTACAAACGAGGACGAGAAAGGGTTTGCTAACGGTTCAGTGCAGAACTAGAAGGGCGATTGAAACTTCCCGACCTGTCAGA
>CAYSIN010000131.1:0-6090 GCA_964431135.1 uncultured Bacteroidales bacterium | reverse complement strand
ATTGAAGAAAATTTCTTCCCGTTTATCTTCTTCACGGCTTTGTCCGCCTTCCAAAATGCAGTCCTTAAACGGCCACACCAAAGCTACTTCGTTGCGTTGTTTCAGGTATTTGCCGTCAATGGTCAGTCCAACCTTGTTTTTGTATTGGGTGTAGCTGTCGTTCAGGTAATTTTTCTGTTCCAAAAACTGCACAAACAAGTTTTGGTTAAATACTAACGTGTCTTTTACGTTTACAAAAAACTTCTCTTTCAGGTCTGCATTGTCGAGCAACAGTCCAATCAATTCTTCATCAAAATTCTGCGCCTTATTGAGCACTACCCATTTTTTCAGCTCTCCGTTGTCTGTCACAAAGTTGGGCTCTTTCTTGAGTTGTTGCTCTAATGTTTCGTATAGTTTCATTTATATCAAATCCTTAAATTTTAAGTTTCAAAAATACATTTTTCAATTCGGTAATCTTTCAATTTACCACAATTCTTATCAACAAGTTTTCAAGGGTGGTGGGTGGGCTCGGGTGCGTCGGTAAGAAAACAACTCTTTTGCAAGCTGAAGCATCGGCTTGTGTGTCGGAGCTTGCAAATGTGTTGTTTTGTGCGTTGGCATTTTTCATTTTTTTGTCTTTATGCAGCAAAAATTCCTTTGTCATTCTGTCGTCTGTTTTGTCTTCTTACAATGAACGCTAACATCTGTGTAAACTTACAATTACGTTTATATCTTCATTATTCATAGTGGAGTTATTTTGATAAATGCTGTTACTGTAAGCAATATTGAATATGTGTTTCAAATAATTCATTTTGTAATTCCGTATATAAATTTACACTTACACAAAGGTATAACTTTTTTTTCATACCACCAAATTATTTTTAAAAAGTTCTCATATAAAACGACATTATATAATTCATATTCAATAGGAAAAAATACTTTTAAGGGACGACTAATTAGTAATTCCTTAAAAATCGTTATTGGTCTTGTCATTGCTGACGAGACCAATATTTTCTTATATAAACCATATTATATTATTCATAGTTAATAGTTTAAGTATTTTTTAAGGAGTAACTATTTAAATAACTTAATAATATCATTCCCATTGGCGTATATCAGCAATGCCAAAAGTATAATCATTCCAAAAATTTGTGCTCGTTCTAAAAATTTATCCGATGGTTTGCGACCTGTAACAATTTCATACAATAAAAATAAAACATGTCCGCCATCCAGTCCGGGAATGGGCAATAGGTTCATAATAGCCAGTACAATAGATAAAAATGCCGACATAGACCAAAACGAAAACCAATCCCATTCAGAAGGAAATATTTTTCCGATACTGATAAAGCCTCCCAGCGATTCGTAGGCTTTGGTTTGGGGCGAAAAAATCAGTTTAAGTTGTTTCATATAATTATCGAGCATGCTGAATGTTTTGTTAAATCCAGCGGGAATGGCTTCAAAAAATCCATAATTTATTTGTTTTAGTTTAAAAAACTTCTCCAAATCTGCCATGATAGACACACCTAGCATTCCTGTTTCGGGTAATTTTAATTTAATTTTTGCAGAATCGTTATTTCTAAGCACCGTTAACAAAATTTCTCTGTTTTTATTCCGCATAAGAAAAGAACGTACTTCATCGAAATAAGTAACGGAAGTATCATTAATCGCAATCACTCTGTCTCCTTTCTTCAAACCGGCTTGCTGTGCAACAGAATTTTTTGCAAAATCTTCTACAATAAACGGAATGCGAACTTCAAGAAATTCTTTATCGTTAATTAATTTGGCAATAAAATTATTTGGAACGATAATGTTTACGTGAGAATCGTTACGCAAAACCTGAATGCTGTGTACATTTTCCAACACAATATCACCCATAATTTTACGAAAGTTATCTACTGGTTTATTGTCTAATGAAATAATCTTATCACCGTTGCGTAATCCTATAGATTGTCCAAGCGAATCGGTCATAATGCCGTATTTGACTTCGGAAGCGGGTAAGTATTTTTCTCCCCAAACAAAAAGAATCATCATATAAATGACGAAGGCAAGAATAACGTTGAACAATACGCCGGCAATCATAATTAATAACCGTTGCCATGTTTTTTTTGAACGAAATTCGTATGGCTGTGGTGGCTGTTTCATTTGTTCCTTATCCATCGATTCATCTATCATTCCCGATATCTTAACATAGCCTCCCAAAGGCAACCAGCCTATTCCGTATTCTGTTTCTCCAATTTTCTTTTTAAAAATAGCAAACCATGGGTCAAAAAACAGATAAAATTTTTCTACTCTGGTTTTAAAAAGTCGTGCAAACAAGAAATGTCCAAACTCGTGTATAATAACCAGCAGGCTAAGGCTGAGAATTAATTGCAATGTTTTAATTAAAATTTCGCTCATGATAGAATGATTAAATGAATGAAGTCGCAAAGATACGGCTTTCTTTGTCAGTTTCAATAATCTGTTGCATATTGGGATGTTTAATAAAAGACAAAGAAGACATGGTTTTTTCTATAATATGGGGAATATCATAAAATTGTATTTTATTTTCTAAAAAAGCATTAACGGCAATTTCGTTGGCAGCATTTAACATGCACGGCATATTTCCACCCTGTTTAATAGCATCGTATGCCAGCAAAAGGCATGGAAATTTTTCTACATCTGGTTTAAAAAACTCAAGTTTGGGTATTTCGGTTATCATGGACTTAGGAAAAGGATTGGCATGTCTGTCAGGAAATGAAAAAGCATATTGAATGGGAATACGCATATCGGGTAAGCCTAATTGTGCCTTATAACTGCCATCTATAAACTGAACTAAACTATGAACAATGGAGGATGGATGTATAACTACGTCTATTTGTTCGGAAGGAATACCAAATAGCCAATATGCTTCTATTACTTCAAGCCCTTTGTTCATCAACGTAGATGAATCGATAGTAATTTTATTTCCCATGTTCCATGTAGGATGTTGTAATGCTTCTTTGGCAGTTACACGAGACAGTTCATCAGTTGATTTTTTATAAAATGGACCTCCCGATGCGGTTAAAATCAATTTTTCAACCGAATCGAGATTTTCACCCACCAGACATTGAAATATAGCTGAATGTTCCGAATCAACGGGGATAATATCTACATTGTTTTTCTCTACCAAATTTTTAATAAGTTCACCAGCCACTACCAACGTTTCCTTGTTGGCAAGAGCAATACGTTTGTGTTTTTCTATCGCCTTAATGACAGGCAATAAACCGGCAAAACCCATCGTTGCTGCCAATACAATATGACAATCGGAAACGTCCATATAGTCAACAACCGACTGCTCTCCGGCAAATACCTTTATGGGCAGATGTTTCAACTTATCTTTTACAAAATCATACTGAGACGTATCATGAATGATAACGGCGTTAGGCATAGTTTGAATGGCTTGTTCTACAAGAAATGTAGCATTTGTGTTGGCAGTAATGGCATCCAACTCATACAATTCCTTGTTGGCAAGAATTACTTCTATGGCTTGTCTTCCTATAGAACCCGTTGAACCCAGTATGAAAATTCGTTTTTTATCCATGATTAAAAAGTCATCACATTTTCGGGATTAATAGGTTGTCCTTTATACCATAATTCAAAATGCAAGTGCGGACCGGTAGAATTTTCACCCGTATTGCCCACAATCCCAATAATCTTGCCCACCGATACTTTATCGCCAATGGAGGGAAATATCTGTTCCAAATGTTTATAAACGGATAATAAATTTTCCTTATGCTGAATAATAATCATATAGCCCGTTTGAGAAGTATAACCTGCATAAATAACTTGTCCATCAAGTATAGCCGTTACTACTTCCTTGGCTTTGGTTACAATATCTACTCCAAAATGTTTTTGATTAGTATTGAACTTATTGGTTATGATTCCTTTGACAGGCATAAAATAATGATTTCGCACAAACAGCGATTGCAACGTTTTGTCTTGATTTAAACTGTATTTTTCTTCCTGTTCCACTTTTTTGCGAAAGGCTGAATCGTTGGGTGATGCATATAATGCAAGGTTTTTATAATTTTTAGTTGTATCGGCATGTTGAACCGTGTTTTTGCTAATCGGTTCACCATAATAAATAAGGTATTTCAGATTGTTAAGATATTTTTCTTGAACAGCAAGTTTTTCTTCAATAGAATCAATATACAGTTGATTGGATTTAGCCTTTTGAATAGCATCGGCATCGGGATATCCGGGAATATATTCCTTTAACGAAGTATCGGCAATAATAAAAGTTGTCAGAAAAATAAGAAAAAAAGAACCGAAAACAATTAACAAGGCTACATTCCAACGAGAAAGTCGAAAATGAAGTACTTCTTCAAACGTATTGTCGTTGTATAGTATAAGACGATACTTATACCTCCATTTTTGGAATAAAGGTTTTTTCTTTTTATCCATTTATGCAAAAGTAATGTTTTTTACCCAAATAAAAACATGAAAATATAAAAATATGGTAGAGATTCAAGTTTTTGCATCTCTACCATTCGTCTAATTCAAATACGAATTATTTCAATGTTTGAGCAACACTTCGTTTAATAATATCGACGGCTTCCAGAATCTGTTCCTTATTAATTACCAATGGCGGAGCAAATCGAATAATATGCTGATGTGTAGGTTTTGCGAGCAAGCCATTATCTCTCATAGAGAGGCATACATCCCATGCTTCTTTTCCGTGAGTGGGTTTAATAACCACAGCGTTCAACAATCCTTTTCCACGTACCAGTTGAATCATGGGAGACTTTATTTTTTCAACTTCCTGACGGAAAAGTTTTCCCATTTTATCAGCATTATCAGCAAGTTTTTCATCGCGTATGACTTCTAGTGATGCAATTGCTATACGAGCAGCCAATGGATTCCCTCCAAAAGTAGAACCATGCTGACCGGGTTTAATAGTAAGCATTATTTCATCATCAGCCAATACAGCCGAAATAGGATAAAAACCACCCGAGAGTGCTTTGCCTAAAATAACCATATCAGGACGTATGCCCAAATGGTCGCAAGCAAGCATTTTTCCTGTACGTCCAAGTCCTGTCTGTACTTCATCAGCGATGAACAATACATCATGTTTTTTGCATAACTTATATGCTTCTTTTAAATACTCATCGGCAGGAACTACTACTCCCGCTTCACCCTGAATAGGTTCTACCAAAAATCCAATGATGTTAGGGTCTGATTCAATAATATGTTTAAAGGCTTCTATATCATTGTATGGTGTAACAATGAATCCGGGTGTAAAAGGTCCAAACTGTCCATAAGATTCGGGGTCTGTAGATAAAGTAACAATGGTAATAGTACGTCCATGAAAATTGTCTTTACAAACAATTATCTTACCTTCATTTTCACGTACCCCTTTTTGGGTATATCCCCATTTGCGACATAATTTTAAGGCTGTTTCTACTCCTTCGGCACCTGAATTCATAGGTAAAATCTTATCATACCCAAACATTTTGGTTACAAATTCTTCGTATTGACCCAACATGTTATTATAAAAAGCACGTGATGTCAATGTCAGTTTTTGTGCTTGGTCTGTCAATGCTTTTAAAATTTTCGGATGACAATGTCCCTGATTAACGGCACTGTATGCCGAAAGAAAATCATAATACCGTTTACCGTTTACATCCCACAAATAAACACCTTCACCACGTTCCAATACAACGGGTAGTGGATGATAATTGTGAGCACCATACTGATTTTCCTTTTCTATAAAATCATTTGCGGTTAATTTTTTTGTTTTTACTGCTGTAGCCATAACTGTATATTTTTAAATTTTACAAAATTATTAAAATTTTCGCACATTAATAAATGTATAAAGTTTATAAAGAAAAAAATAAACTTCCTCTTTTTCAACTATCAACTTTAATTATACATTAATTACTTCCTTTATTTCGGGTATTTCCTTACGAAGTGCTTCTTCTACACCATTTTTTAACGTCATTAAACTATAGGGACATGCTCCGCAAGCACCCTGCAGTCTTACCTTTACGGTTAAATCGTCTGAAATCTCTATTAATTCAATATCGCCACCATCATCTTGTAAATAGGGACGTAATTGTTGAATAATTTCATTTACTTTCTGGTTAACTTCTT
>CAYSIN010000130.1:0-6141 GCA_964431135.1 uncultured Bacteroidales bacterium | reverse complement strand
AAACAAAAGCGAAGCGAATTGTTTTAATTATCTTGTTAGCAAGTCGGTATAAATATTTATTTAATTGATGGCATTAAGGTAGATTTGGTTAATTACCCTTACCCATGGCTCGAACCAGCCATTCTTGAAAATCATTTGCCATTGGCGAGTAAAAAAGATATGGCTGCAATGAAAATAGCGGCTATCACAAGTAGAGGCTCAAAAAAAGATTTTATAGATATATATTTTTTACTAAACGAATTTTCGTTGAAAGAAATGCTTGACTTTTATAAACTTAAATATAATGATGCTTCCGAAATGCTCGCATTAAAAAGTTTAACCTATTTTGATGATGCCGACACTGAAGAAAACCCACGTATGATTTCTTCTTTTGATTGGGATGAATGTAAAAAGGAAATCATTCATAAATTGAAATTGTATCTGAATCCGCATTCATTGGAATAAAATTATATTTCCTTTTTGATAGAAAATTAGTGAAAAAAAGAAATAAAACATGAATTTTTTTGAATTTAAAAATAAATTTCTTGCACTCGGCTGTTTCAATGTTAATCAAATTTATGCGTGGAACCATACATTCAATAGGAATAATCTGACTAATTGGCACCATAAAGGCTATCTGGTATTTTTACGAAATGGCTTTTACGCATTTCCAGAATTTATACAGGATAACCATTATCAGTATTTTATCGCAAACAAAATATATAAACCCTCTTATATCAGTTTACAATCGGCATTAGCCTATTATGAAATTATCCCCGAAACTGTTGTTCAAACAACAAGTATTACTACCATTAAAACTAAATCGTTTGAAAATGACATTGGACAATTTTATTATAAAAATATAAAATCGGAAAATTATTTTGGCTTTCAATCTATGCCCATATCCAAAAATAAAAATATATTAATGGCCGAACCCGAAAAGGCAATTCTTGATTTTCTTTATTTAAACCCATTTTATACCACCAAAGAAGATTTCCTTAATCTTAGATTTAATGAAGATATTTTGAAAAATGAGTTAAACAAAGAGTTATTACTTCATTATGGCAATCGGGTTGGCAAAAAAACACTTAGCCAGAGGATAGAAAAGATGCTAAAAGCGTATCAAGTATGATAGATATTGAAAAAATAAAAAAATATTTTCCTGCGGAGTTGCAAAATAACTCTATTTACTATAAGTATATGCTGAAAGAATATATTCAGTTATTAATTCTGGACTTTCTATCCAGCACTGCTTATATAAAGAAAACCGTATTCATTGGTGGGACGTATCTCCGATTGGTTATGGGAATAGATAGATTTTCTGAAGATATAGACTTTGACTGTAAAGATTTGAACGAAGATGAATTTCATAAATTATGCAATGATGTAGCAAAATATCTGAAAAGGAATGGTTTTAAAGTTGAATTGAAAAAAGATGAAAACAAAAATATAAAAGCATTTCGTGAGGGTATTTATTTTCCAGAATTTTTATTTGAAATAGGACTTTCTGCACATCGTGAGGCTCGATTTCTTATTAAAATGGAGGCTCAAGACCAGGGCGTTCGCTATGAAGTAAATTTGAGTTATATTAAAGGCTGTGGCTTCTTTTTCCCTTTTCCTGTACCACCTGTAAGCATTATTTGTTCCATGAAAATTGCCGCCTTGCTAAATCGTCAAAAAGGACGTGATTTTTACGATGTAATGTTTCTTTTATCGCAAACCAAACCCGATTATTCCTTTTTATTGAAAAAATGCAGTATTCAAAATCCTAACGAACTCTATACTCAAATAAAAGCAGTCTTGAATAAAGTCGATTTAAACAACAAAATGAAGGATTTTCAGCATTTGCTTTTTAATGGTGAAAATGGTAAAAAAATACTTGATTTTAAAAATTTCATTTCTAATAATTTGTAACCCTTGAAAAAACAAAATTTTTACATATAATAAAATAACATGGAACTATCGTCAAACATATACGTGGCAGGACACAACGGAATGGTAGGTGCTGCTCTATACAGAACGTTGCAAAAACAAGGGTACTCTTCTATTATGACTGCTTCGCATAATGAATTGGATTTAACGCGACAAACAGAAACAGAACATTTTTTTGAAACACATCGTCCCGAATATGTTTTTGTTGCCGCTGCTAAAGTGGGTGGAATTCTTGCTAACAACACCTATAAGGCACAATTTTTATATGAAAATTTGATGATGGCTGCCAACATTATTCATGCAGCGTACAAATACCACGTAAAAAAATTACTCTTTCTGGGCTCTTCGTGTATTTATCCAAAACTGGCACCACAACCTATGAAAGAAGAATATTTACTGACCGGTGAACTTGAACCAACCAACGAACCTTATGCCATTGCCAAGATAGCAGGATTAAAATTGTGCGACACTTATCGCTTTCAGTACGATTGTGATTTTATAAGTGTCATGCCTACTAATCTGTATGGCATTAACGATAACTATCATCCCGAAAACGCTCATGTTTTACCTGCTCTTATTCATCGTTTTCATGAAGCCAAAGTGAATAATCTTTCAGAGGTTGTTATTTGGGGAACAGGAAAACCACTGCGTGAATTTCTTTTTGCCGATGACCTTGCCGATGCCTGTGTTTTTTTAATGAATACATACAGTCAATATGGATGGATAAATATTGGCAGTGGCGAAGAAATAAGTATTGCCGAACTGGCTCAACTAGTTAAAAAAATTACGGGATATAACGGTAAACTTATATTTGACACTTCTAAGCCCGATGGTACACCACGCAAATTATTGGATGTTTCAAAACTTCATAATCTGGGATGGATGCATAAAACATCGCTCCAGGAAGGAATACAAATAGCATACAACGATTATTTACAAAAGAGAACCAGTACAAAATAATAAATATATGAAATGAAAAAAGCAATAATTACAGGTATTACAGGACAGGACGGCAGTTATCTTGCCGAAATATTACTCGAAAAAGGATACGAAGTGCATGGCATTATTCGTCGCAGTAGTTCATTTAATACAGGAAGAATAGACCATCTATACAATAATCCCGATATTCTCAATAAAAAACTTTTTTTGCATTATGGCGATTTAGTTGATACTTCCAGCCTGCATCATATCCTTGAAATAGCACAACCCGACGAAATATACAATCTTGCCGCTCAAAGCCACGTAAAAGTTTCGTTTGACCTGCCTGATTATACGGCACAAGTGGATGCGTTGGGAACATTACGCTTTTTAGATGCTATTCGTGAAATAGGGATTAATACTAAATTTTATCAGGCTTCTACTAGCGAACTTTTTGGAAAAGTACAAGAAATACCGCAAAGTGAAAAAACACCCTTCTACCCGCGTTCCCCGTATGGAGTGGCTAAACTTTATGCATACTGGATGATTGTAAATTACCGTGAAGCATATAACTTGTTTGCATGCAACGGTATTTTATTCAATCACGAAAGCCCGCGAAGAGGTGAAACATTTGTTTCAAGGAAAATAACGCGTGCTGTTGCCCGCATGGCATTCGGATTACAAGATAAACTCGTGCTTGGAAACCTTGATGCAAAAAGAGACTGGGGTTTTGCCAAAGAATATTGCGAAGGCATGTGGCAAATTCTTCAGCACAATAAGCCCGATGATTTTGTGTTGGCAACAGGTGAAACACATACTGTTCGTGAACTGGTGGAAATCTCTTTCGCTGAACTGGGAGTAACCCTTGAATGGAAAGGTAAAAAGGAACATGAAGTAGGAATAATTGCACAGATGGAAGATAAGAATTTTATAGTGAAAGGATTTAAGCCCGGACAAACAGTAGTAGAAGTAAGCACTTCTTATTACCGTCCCACAGAAGTCGATTTACTCATAGGAAATCCTGAAAAAGCACATACACTGCTCGGCTGGAAACATAAAACAACATTTAAAGAACTTATCCGCATGATGATACTGGCTGATTATGAAAAAGTTAAAAAAAGAGGATATTAATGAGGTGAAAGGAAAAAGGTAAAAGGTAAAAGGTGAAAGGTAAAAGGCGAAAGGTAAAAGGTAAAAGAAAAAAGTTTATAAAGTAGGTTATTTCTTTTTTGGAGGTGCTAATATTATCTTTCTCCTGTAAAATTTTTTTTCATGCGTTGATGTAGAAAACTGTTGATTCGTTTATGCTTTTATGCGTTGATATGTAACAAATGAACCAATTAACAAATGAACAATAAAATAAACCAACTTTATGCCTGTAACCCGAAAAATAATGAATAAAAGATGTATATTTGTGGCTGTAACCCTAAACTCATTGTAATATGATAGAAAGAGATTTTTACATAGCGCAATTGGAAAATTTTATAGACAAGCCGTTTGTAAAAATCATTACAGGTATTCGGCGAAGCGGGAAATCATCTATTTTGATCCTGTTCAAAGAGAGATTAATCGCCAAAGGGGTATTACCGGAACATATTGTCTATGTTAATTTTGAAAGCTTTATTTATGCCGATCTCCGAACGGCAGAAAACCTGTATAATTATATTGCTTCCAAGTTAGCAGTCTCTAATGAAAAAAATTATCTGCTACTGGATGAAATTCAGGAAGTGGGAAATTGGGAAAAATGCGTGAATTCTTTGTTGGTCGATTTTAATGTCGATATTTATCTTACGGGTTCAAATTCTCATTTGCTATCTTCAGAATTGGCAACTTTTCTTGCCGGTCGGTATGTCGAGATACCGGTATTCACCCTTTCATTCAAGGAATATCTGCGTTTTCGTTCAAGTTTTTCCAAATCAGAAGAACCCAATAAGAAAGAAGCATTTGTCCAATATTTGCGTTTAGGTGGCTTTCCTGCCATTCACATCGCCGATTATAACGAGGAGAGTGCCTATAAGATTGTTTACGATATCTATTCTTCCATCATTTTGCGTGATACGGTACAACGCTACCATATTCGCGATGTGGAGCTACTCGAAAGAGTGGTCCGATATGTTTTTGATAATATTGGAAATACATTCTCGGGAAAGAAGGTAGCCGATTATTTTAAGAGCCAGCAACGTAAAATAGACATAAATACGGTATATACTTACCTGAATGCGTTGGAAGGAGCTTATATTATTTACCGTGTGCCAAGATATGACGTAAAAGGGAAGGAAATTTTAAAAACACAGGAGAAATATTATTTGAGCGACATTTCCTTGCTATATGCTACCATGGGTTATAAGGATAGTATGGTATCCGGTGTGCTGGAGAATATTGTTTTCCTCGAACTCAAAAGAAGGAATTATGCGGTCTATACAGGCAAGACCGATTCACGGGAAATCGATTTTATTGCTGATAAACAGGGAAAAAAATTGTATGTGCAAGTGACCTATAAATTAGAAAGCAGGGAAACTGTAGAACGGGAATTTTCCCCATTACTGGATATAAGAGACCAATATCCAAAGTATGTAGTAACGATGGACGATTTTTGGAAAGAAAATATAGGAGGTGTTCAACATGTTCACATTTCTGATTTTTTGTTAATGGAATTTTAATTTTTTAATACATAAAACAAATCAACGTCTCAACGAAAAACCATGTTTTGTTGATTGGTGACGAAACTTAATCGTCATTTCATATTTTTATTATACAATTATGCTTAATACAATAAGCAAATAATAATTACTTTTGCTGGATAAAAAAAGCATTTTTAATGGAAAATCTTTTTGAAAAATATTACCGTCGTTTAAATTACACTCCCACAAGGTTTACACGTTCACTAAGGACAATCCCCAAAAAATCCCCTCCTTTGGAAGGCAATTCCAAAAATCCCCTTCTTTGGAAGGCAATTCCAAAAAATCCCCTCCTTTGGGTGGTAATTCCAAAAAAATCCCCTTCTTTGGAAGGCAATTCCGAAAAATCCCCTCCTTTGGAAGGGCAATTCCAAAAAATCCCCTCCTTTGAAAGGCAATTCCAAAAATCCCCTCCTTTGGGTGGCAATTCCAAAAATCCCTCCTTTGGAAGACAATTCCAAAAAATACCCTTCTTTGGAGGACAATTCCAAAAATCCCCTCCTTTGGAAGGGCAATTCCAAAAAATCCCCTCCTTTGGAAGGACAATTCTAAAAATCCCCTCCTTTGGAAGGCAATTCCAAAAATCCCCTCCTTTGGAAGGACAATTCTAAAAATCCCCTCCTTTGGAAGGCAA
>CAYSIN010000129.1:0-6144 GCA_964431135.1 uncultured Bacteroidales bacterium | reverse complement strand
TTTATATAAAAATGTTCACTAATTTTGTCCTAATAATAGGGGTTTGGTACAATAAAGGATTTGAGGATTGGGAAATTGATTTCATTAAAAAAAATTGTAAACAGTTAGAAAATGGAGATTATTACATTGACTACTTCACTGATTATGACGATTTAGTTGGTGGTGGAGAAGGTACAGCTTCTCGACATTATGCAAAACTTAGAAATATAATTTTAGATGGCTTGACTCTTCCCAAAGAATGTAGAGCTTATAAAAAATATATCTGGGCAGCAGAACAATTTAATTTGACTGCAAAAAATTATCAACTTGAAATCATTAATATTTAAATAAAACTTATGGAACACACATTCTTTTATATCGGAAAACTCAGTAAAGACATTGATGTTACAAACATCGAAAACTTATTGAAAGAAAATATAGCAAATCAACAAAAGCAGTTTAATACAAACTTGGGAGATGACAATCCTGATAATATTACAATTGTTGATTATGCATATGTAGAAGCTGAACCGAATTGCTATATGACCTATGCAAAATGGAAGATAGAAAAATAATCTACTGCTAACACACAATATAAAACAGTTGGGGTTCAGTGGTTTGCGGGGTTTTGGTTCTCGCACCAACTTTTTCCTTGGTGGATACGAACACACTCCGAAAACCCAACCGTTTCATATTGTCAAACGTTAGCAAACATTAAAAATAAAGAAATATGAAACAGAAATTTATTTTAACAATACTATTTATAGTCGCTTTCAAAATGGTAAGTGGTCAAACACCGAATTTCGAATTTGCTGGTCAGTTTGGGGCGAAAAACAACGACTATGGAATTGACATAATAACTGATAGCATTGGCAATGTATATTTGCTTGGCGTGTTTACAGACTCAATTGATTTAGATAATTCTGTAGGAATTGATATGCATTATTCAAATGGTAATACTGATGTATTTTTAGTAAAATACTCACAAACAGGAAATTTTTTATGGGGCTTTACTATAGGTGGGTCTGGAAACGATGTGGCTAAATCTATTGTGATAACCCCACAAAATGAGATTTTTATACTTGGAAATTTTGAGAATGCAATGGATATTAATCCAAGTTCAGGCACAACAATATTAAACGGAGGTGGGCTATTTACAGCTCAATATGATAATTTGGGAAACTTGATTCGGGGATGGAATATTAGTAGTTCCTTTTGTGTGGGAAGACAAATTATTTTCGACAATAGTAACCACTATTATATAATAGGACATTTTATGGGAACAGCGGATTTTGACCCAACTCCCACGATTCTTCAAAAAACTTCATTAAACGGGCAAGATCTCTTTATCTCAAAATATTCATATATAAATGATTCATGCCTTTGGGTAAGCATTTTCAGTATTGATAATATTGATAATATGAACTCCATTGCTAAAGATGATGTGGGATGTGTATATGTTTCTGGATTTTCGTATAGTACAGGGTTTATTTTAAAAACTGATTCAATGGGAAATATTATCTGGCAGAATAATTTCAACAGTATCTGGGCTGGAAAAACTGATCCGATTGCATTAAAATATAATAATGGGCTGCTATTTGTTTCAGGTAATTTTGAAGGTGAGGTTGATTTTGACCCTGGTGCAGGTACTTTTTCAATGGTAGCAAACGGAAGCAGAGATATTTTTTTATGTAAATTAGATACAAATGGAAGTTTAATGGATGCTATTATGTTTGGAGGCGGTTCCTTCGACAGACCTGAAAAAATGACCTTAGACTCCGATATAAACGTATACTTAACAGGTACTTTTTTGGGTACTGTTGATTTTGATCCAGGTATAAATGTCCAGAATCTCAACGCTGTCGGTAATGATATCTTTGTTGCTAAATTTGAACCTGATCTATCATTACGATGGGCTTTTAATATCGCGAGTGCAGGTACTTATAATTCCGGTAATTCATTGTGGGTAGAAGATACCTTGGTTTGGGTAACAGGATATTTCTATTACAATAATGATTTCGACCCCGGAGCCAATACTCAAATGATGACAACCATTGGGCTCAATAACAATGATGCTTTTCTCGCAAAGTATAGTATGTGTGGCAGAACACATACATTTCAGCAGGGTTCAATCTGTTTTGGCGACAGTATTTTTTTAAGTGGTAATTGGCAACATGATAGTGGAATTTATGTTGATACCGTAATTCTGGGTGATTGCATTGAAATTACAACGAGCATTTTAACTGTTTATACAGTGGATACTTCAGTTACGCAAAATGGAAATATACTAACAGCAAATTGCCCCAGTGCCAAATATCAATGGATAGATTGCGATAATGGATATGCTCATATTCCTGGTGATACCAGCCAGATTTTTCTACCGGCTCATAACGGAAATTATGCAGTAATTGTGATTAAAGATGGCTGTATAGACACATCTACATGCATAAGTTACACTTTAGTTGGGTTAGACGAAAGCATCTATTCAGGAACTGTGAGTGTTTATCCAAATCCCAACAAAGGATATATAACTGTTGGTCAAAATGCTAATGAAACAATAATAAAACTGTATAGCATGACTGGTCAAATGGTGATAGAAAGAGTTTATAATAATTGTAACTATTGCTCGATTGACATTTCGGAAATTCTTAATGGATTATATATTTTAGAAATAAACCAAAACGATACTATTTCAAGAATAAAGTTGATAAAAAATTAACGTTTGCTAACAAAGGCTATATGCAATAAGGGTTTCAGTGGTAATTCAAGTGATATATCCTGCTCAAACTTTGGTGTAGGTGGACAGGAAAGTAGCCCTTTTTCGTCCTCGTTTGTACCAAGGATGTAAACCTATCCCGTCTCATTCTCTAACAAAGACAAAGGAGGGGCTGCATGATATTCATAATCATGCAGGGTTCTTTTTTGCGAAAAAAAAAGAAAAGTACAAGAAAGACTAAAATGAGTTTTTAAGGGATGACGAAATAAGGGATGGAGATGTTGACGACAAGTACCTTATTTACTTGATTTTTAAAGTATTGATAATATTTTTTATGTCCTGCTCTTTTCCTTTATCGGAAATGAGTAACATGTTTTCATGCTCTACTATAATCAGATTAGAAATGCCATTGATGACTGCAATTTTTCTGTCGGGGAGGTGAATAAAATTACCCGATGATTGCTGCACATAAACATTTTTCCCTCTAATCACATTGTTTTGTTTGTCTTTGTCAAGATTTTCAAAGAGTGAGCCCCATGTTCCCAAATCGGACCAGCCAAAATCGGCTTTGCATACAAAAACATTTTTTGCTTTTTCCATAATGGCATAGTCTATGGAGATGTTGGGACATTCGCTATACACATACAACAATCCTTCTTCATTGGGATTTTCACTCGAAAAATAATCGTTAAATAAAAAATAAACATCCGATAAGTGTTTTTCAAAAGCAGCATTGATGGAAGGCAGTTTCCACAGAAAAATACCACTGTTCCAATAGAATTCACCACTATTGACAAAAAATTGTGCCAGTTCGGCATTGGGTTTTTCGGTAAAGGTTTTAACACGAAGTATGGTATGGGACGATTTATCATCCGAATTGATTTGTATATATCCATAACCTGTTTCGGGGCGGTTGGGATGAATTCCTATAGTCAGTAAGGCATCATTATCGGAAACAAAATTCAGTCCTGTTTTAATGGTGTCAATAAATTTATCGGGATGGATTATCAAATGGTCGGCAGGACTGACGACAACGGTTGCCTCCGGATTTTTTTTGGCAATAAAAGCATTAGCATAAGCAATACATGGTGCCGTATTTTTTCTTATTGGCTCTGGTAAAATGTTTTCTTCGGGAATTTGTGGCAGTTGTTCTTTTACTATATGTACATAGTCTTTGTTGGTTACAATAAGCATATTTTCATACGGAGATATTGATAAAAATCGTTCCGCGGTTTCTTGTAATAATGTTTTTCCTGTACCTAGAATATCCAAAAACTGCTTGGGATAGGTAAATTTGCTAAGTGGCCAAAAGCGACTGCCAATGCCGCCTGCCATGATAACAATATAGGTGTCGTTGTTCATTTTTTTTGATGGCAAACGTACATCTTTTTTTTAACATTTCCATAACTTTTTTTATGAAACAGAAATATGTAAAGGATTAAGCGTTTATGCATCAATATTTAATGCCAATTAAAAGCATATCATCCACTTGAAAATAATCTTTTTTCCAGTCGTTCATGGTTTGTTCTATTTCTTGGCATTGCTCTTTCATGGTAAGTGGTTGAATAGAAAGTAAAAGTTCCTTTAGTTGTTTGTATTTGAATTTTTTACCATCGGGACCTCCAAATTGGTCGGCATAGCCATCGCTAAACATATAATAGGTATCGCCTTTTTCCATTTTAATAACGTGTTTGGTAAAGGGTTTTAATTCATCATAAACACCAATGGGCATTTTATCGCCTTTGTATTCGGTGAGTTCATGGTGTCTTATTTGATAAAGGGGATTGTTGGCACCGGCAAATTCGAGCAGGTTGTTATCGTAATCAAACACACACAGTACCATGTCCATACCGTCTTTGGTTTGCTGGTCGGTATCGCTTTGGTTTAAAGCATTGATAATATTTTCGCGTAACTGATTTAAAATAATAGAGGCATCAAGTATTTCCATTTTGCCAACAATTTCGTTCAAGAATGAAATGCCAAGCAAACTCATGAATGCACCCGGAACGCCATGACCTGTACAGTCGGCTGCAGAAATTATCAGTTTATCATTTTTGGCGGCAATGAAATAATAATCGCCACTAACAATGTCGCGTGGTCTGTTAAAGATAAAGAAATTTTCAAAGAGCAGGTTTTGAATTTTCCGAATAGGTGGCAAAACTGCTTGCTGAATGCGGCTTGCGTATTTTATGCTGTCCATGATTTCCTGCTTTTGAAGGGCAATTTCATCACGTTGTTGTACGGCAATATTTTTTTGTACTTCAATTTCGTTGCGTTGATTTAAAATTTCTTCTTTTTGTCTTAGTATTTCATTGTTTTTTAATGTTAATATTCTATTGGCTTCCTTTTTATTTTTATAATTTCTATAGATGAAAAAGCCTAAAAAAGCCAGTATTATTATTAATGCTATAAACAGGTACATTATCATTTGTTGTGTATGAATTTGAGTTAGTTGTTCATTCAGAACTTTTTTCTGCGATTTAATCCGACTACTTTGCTGTTCTATTTCATTTTTTTGATTGGCTAAAATTTTTGATTTTTCATTTATTTCCATGTTTTTTGATTGAAGTACTTTTTCACGCTGATTCAATTCCGATAACTTTTGTTGAAGCAGGAGTTCGTTTATCTGTACTTTTTTTAAAATAATGTCCAATGTTTGTTTTTGTTTGTCTATTTGCTGTAATTGATTTATAATTTCTTCCTTTTGGCTTGCTATTAACAATTGTTGTTTTTCTATCTCTGCACGTTGTTTTGATATTTGAATGTTTTGCTGTTCTACTACGTCTTTTTCTTTTTGCAACGCAATATCGGTTTGAGTATATAATTTTTCCCAATCAGTTTTTGATTTTATAGCCCCTTCTACAAACAGGTCGCTTACTTTAAAACCCGATTCTGCAAGTTTGTTCATATTGAGTTCGTAACGATACCAGTTGTTTACATATATAAAATTTATCATGGATTTGTGAAACTCATAGTTTTCGGTAACGAGTAAGATTTTATTACTGTGCAGTGTTTTATTTACCTTATCGATATCGTAACCTTCATCCTGATTAAAAAATATTAACTGGCATACAGGAATGTTTTGTATAGTACTTGTATATAGAACTTTTGCAGGTTTCTTATGTAAAAGTCCTTGCTGTAAAACGATTTTCTTTAATTGAAAATACAAATTCGTATCGTTGCTTAATAGGCAAAGTTTAAACGTGTCTATTTCCGTTTCATTAGGCCATGTAACCAGTTTGGCTATATCAAAGATATATTTTGCCCGTGATGCATTATCAATCTTTACCGTTGATTGAGCATAAAAAAAATGTGAAACGAGAAGCAGGAAAAACGCATACCAAAATTTCATTGCAATTTTTTTCAAAATTTTTACGTAAAGGTACAAAAAAAGTTTATACCAAACCGCTAACAAAAGAATGAAATGAATTTTGTCCCGTCAAACTCTA
>CAYSIN010000128.1:0-6190 GCA_964431135.1 uncultured Bacteroidales bacterium | reverse complement strand
AGCCTTTGCTTGCTGCCCTGCAGGTCTAAAATATTTCCTCTTTTCATGATAGAAAGTAAAGTTTACAAAATATACAGATAAAAAAACTAATACAAACATGAACACAGCCCCATAAAATGGGCTTTTTATTGCTTGCATGTTAATAATTTATTTGTTTAATTAGTTGTTTGTTTTGTATCTTTTTGTATCTTTGTTGTACCGTTTTACCATTGATGGGTACACGGGGTACAAAATGTTAGGGATATGAGACATAAATGGAAACCGACACAAGCCCAAAGGCGTGAATTTGCTGAACGCATGGCAACCGATACGGCATACAGCGATTCATACTATCAACGTAAGAAAAAAGTAGCCGAAAAGAAGCGTTCAGCCTCAAAGTTTGATTACCAAACAGCGGGGGGCGAATACATACCCACCGAAAGCCAATTTAAAGCAGCGTTTGACTTGCTGAACCTCAACCCCACAGCCGAACAAAAAGAAGCCTGTAATATGGTTTGGTATGGCTATTCCTGCGAAGAGAAAGTACATCACGATTTTATACACCTCATCAATGAGTACATAAGGAGCAAAAATAAAGTTTGTTCAGAGAGTAACAAAAGTAACTTTAGTAACTAAACATAAAAGACAATGGCAACAAAAGTAAAATTAAGACAAAGGGCAATTTCAGGAAACAGGCAAAGTTTATACCTTGACTTTTACCCACCGATACCACACCCCAAAACAGGCAAACCCACACGAAGGGAATTTTTAGGGCTATACTTATTTGATAAACCTAAAAACCCATTTGATAAGCAAGCCAACAACGAAACTAAACAACTGGCTGAAAACATAAGGGCGAAACGTCAAATTGAAATACAGGCTGGGAATTACGGGTTTCTTAATGCAAAGTTGAAAACAGAAACTGACTTTGTGCAATACTTCAAACAGATAGTTGAAACCAAAACGGGCGGTAATAAAAACGGTTGGCAAGCAGCGTTCAATTACTTTGAAATGTTCACAGGGGGCAAATTAACCCTTTCTAACCTGGATAAAAACCTATGTAATGAATTTCGGGGATACCTTTTAACGGCCAAACGACAAAGGGGTATTCAAAGCGAACAAATTACCCAAAGTACAGCCCGTGTCTATTACAGCAAGTTTAAAGCAGCATTGAAACAGGCATACAAAAAGGGTTTGCTTGAGACTGATTTAAGCACCCGTGTTGACGGCATAAGTGAACCTGAAGTACAACGGGGATACTTAACCATTGAGGAACTGAACAAACTTGTAAAAACACCGTGCAACAATGATATATTGAAACGTGCAGCCCTGTTTTCAGCCCTTACCGGGTTGAGGTTTTCAGATATTTCAAAACTGGTTTGGAGCGAAGTACAATACAGCGAATTGGAAGGCTATTTTCTACAGTTCAGACAAAAGAAAACCAAAGGCGTTGAGGTTTTACCAATTTCAGAACAGACGTTTAAGCTATTGGGCGAACGCAAAGAACCCACAGCTAAGGTTTTTGAAGGGCTTGTTTATTCAGCGTATTTGAATGTACACCTAAAACAGTGGATTTTAAGGGCCGGAATAACAAAGGATATTACCTTTCATTGTTTTCGCCACACGTTCGCCACCTTGCAACTTTCACTCGGTACAGATATTTACACCGTTTCCAAAATGTTAGGTCATAAGGAACTAAAGACCACACAGATATACGCTAAGATTGTGGACGAAAGCAAGCGCAAGGCTGCCGACAAAATTAAATTAGATATGTAACCACTTAAAGCATAAAGGACAAATGATTACGCCAAGAATTGAAAACCTGTTTCAACTTATAGAATACCTGTACTCGAATATTGACAATTTTAAACAGTATGACGGGGTTATCAGCGAGGTACATTTACTTCACGAGCAGTACTGGCGGCTATACCCCCCAAATAACTTCACAGAAAAACTCAATCTTGACAAGCTGCAGGCTGAAATTAAAGACAAATTCGAGAAAATTCAGGAAAATATTACACGCCCAATACAGACCAAGGCGAACGAACTGAATATTTACGACCCGAACGACCATGGAAGCCTCTGGAATCGGCATATCGGCGAAATAACCAAACTTAAAGATAATTTCAGTGAAAACGATTTGCCCGAAATTATCAGCCACAAACGTAAATACATAGAGTACAGGGAAAAGACTAAAGGGGAAACATATTTTGAATTAGGTTTTTTTTTTAATGAACTGGACGAAATATTAAAGGAGCTGTTCGGTTTCTTTCAAGAAACAGACGAAAACGAATTTGAAGCCTTTGAAACCAAAGTAATACAAGCAAATAATATTCCAACCATTCAGCAAACTATTGAAATAAAACCTGCATTAAAACCCGAAGCCGTGCAAATAGTATTTGGTATCATAAAAGATTTTTTCAGCCCAGAACAGCAACCCGAGCTGAAACGGGTACTTGAAACGGGTGAAAACGCCGGAGAAAAACTGTTATTTAGAGGAAATGGAAACAGGCTTACGGATACTTTTAAAAAGCTAATTGAACACGATTTTATTCCAGGTTGCCAAAAGAAGGATTTAATTAAATGGATTATTTCAAACTTTACTTTCATTTACCGAAACGAGAAGAGAGATTTTATTTACGATACTGTTGAAAAAATAATCTCACGAAATGATAATCCTTGCAAAAGTCCTTTAATTGAAATAAAGGACGGGCAAATACAAAAGGTCAATCAGCCCCGAATTAAAAATACAAGTAAATATTAAAAATTTTATGCCGTTACAATGCCTGAATTAAAACAGCATTGTAGCCGACCTAAACACCCCGATAGCTTTGCAGTATTATCCATAAATAATACGAGCAATGGAAAATTTTACAGAGGGTTTAACCCTTGAAACACTGCCGAAAGCCTTTACACACCTTGCCAATGAAGTAAGCGAAATAAAAAGGCTGTTACTTGAAAAGAGTAAAGAACAACCAACAGAAACCGACCGTTGGTTTGACCTCAGCGAACTTTGCCAGTACCACCCAGACAAACCCACAAAGCCGACCGTTTATGGCTGGGTAAGTGCTGGTACTATTCCCGTACATAAAAGCGGTAAAAAATTGAGGTTTCTAAAATCGGAAATTGACGACTGGTTAAAGAAGGGCAGAAAAAAAACATTGGAAGAAACAGCCATCGAAGCCGAAACCTATCTAAAGAAGAAAGGGGGTAACAATGGTTGATACATTGCGCACCCCCGTTAATTCTTTGCATAAAGGACAAGGCAAAAGTACGCATTTTCAAACACAAATGAAACAGGTGTTTGTTACTTTTTACAGGCAGCCCAAAACTATGTTAATGGTTTCTATTGAAACAGGCATTTTGAGGGCCAATATTTGCCGTTACGTTGCTAAATGGAAAAAACAGAACTGTATTAAAATTGTACGGCAAGGCATTTGCCCAATTTCAAAACACCGTGCAGGGTTTTACACTACCAACCCCGAATTGTTCCAGCCCATTGTTGAACCCTCAAATACTGCGAAGCAATGAAGATAGACCCCGTATTTGACGACCTCAACAACCCAACAACAATTTTAAACCACGTTGAGCAACTGAAAAGCAAAAGCGAAATAGCAACCCCTCACGCCGAAATATTGCAACAGCTTATTGAGCAGTTTGAGCCGTTGGACTTTGAAGCCTTGGCGTTTCCCCAGGTTAAAGAACTAAGAAAAAAACTGGAAAAGGCAGCACCCGGAAGTGAACAGGCAAAAGATATACAAGGGCAGTTGAATAACCTAAAATTGAATACGAAACATTATTTGGTTTTGTCAGCTGAAAACGCCTTACAGCTCGCTGAAAAAAACCGTTGGGGTTTATGTAAAAACCACGATTTCATTTACCTGTACAACGGTACATTTTGGGCGGAAATTGACAAAGAAACATTCCAAAAGTTTTTGGGCGAAGCAGCCGAACGAATGGGCGTTGCTAAGTTTTCAGCAAGGTTTTACCAATTTAGGGAGCAGCTTTTTAAACAGTTCCTTGCAACGGCATATTTACCCACGCCCAAAAGCGACAAAAATACTGTACTAATAAACCTACAAAACGGAACGTTTGAAATAAGCCCTCACGGTACGAAACTAAGACCGTTTAACCGTTTAGACTTCATTACTTACCAGCTACCGTTTGAATACAACCCGCAGGCAAAAGCACCATTATTTAAAGCATATTTAAACAGAGTATTGCCCGATCCTGAACGCCAGATGGTTTTGGCTGAATATTTAGGATTTGTATTCATTAAACACGGGAGTAATACACTAAAAGAGGAAAAAGCCTTAATCCTGTACGGTGCTGGAGCGAATGGGAAAAGTGTTTTTTTTGAAGTTGTAAACGCCTTATTGGGTGCTGATAACGTAAGCAACTATTCATTACAGAGCCTTACAAATGACAACGGGTATTTTAGGGCAAAGTTGGCTAACAAGTTGGTAAACTATGCAAGTGAAATAAACGGAAAGCTGGAAACAGGTTTATTTAAAGCGTTGGTTTCAGGAGAACCCGTTGAAGCCCGTTTGCCTTATGGTGAACCCTTCATTTTGAAACAGTATGCAAAACTGATTTTCAACTGTAATGAATTGCCCAAAGACGTTGAGCATACAAACGCCTATTTCAGACGGTTTTTAATTATTCCCTTTGATGTTACTATTCCCGAGCAGGAACAGGACAAAAACCTACATACAAAGATTATTAAAGATGAGCTCCCAGGCGTATTCAATTGGGTATTACAGGGGCTTAATAGATTACTGAAGCAAGGGGGGTTTTCAGAATGCAAAGCCGCACAACAAGCCGTTGAGCAATACAGGATTGAAAGCGATAGCGTACAGATGTTTTTGAGTGAACACGAATACAAGGTTTCAGCGACAAACGAAACTCCCTTGAAGGATATGTTCAGCGAGTACCGAAACTATTGTACTGAAAACGGTCTTAAAGCCTGCTCATTGCGAACCCTTGCGGATAGGTTAAGAAATTCTGGCTATCAAACGGAGCGTAAAAAATACGGAACAGTAGTTAATGCACAAAAAAAAGTTGTTTTTTCACCTTCACCATCTTCACCATCTTCACCATCTAAACTAAACCGTGAAGCGGGTGAAGCAGGTGAAGCAGGTGAAGCACAAAACAAAGAATATTTTTTAGCGAAATGAATGAACTCTACCGATACAGTTTAGAAAAAGGCAGCAAGAAATACTATTGCCCGAATTGCAAAAAAAGGACGCTGGTACGGTATGTTGACACGAAAACAGGCAACTATTTGCCCGAACAGTATGGACGTTGCGACCGTGAAGATAAATGTTCGTACCACCTTAACCCGTATTTGGACTGGTATGCAAGAGCAATTCGGGAGCAAGAACAGGGCAATTATTTAGGACTGTCGAACAGCTGGAAGCCGCAACAAAAAATAATAATACCACAGCCCGAACCTGTATTTTTTGACTTTGAAACCTTTAAACAAACGTTACACCCTGAATACTATACAAAAAACACGTTTATACAAAACTTATTTAGGGTACAATTTCCATTTGAGATTGACGATGTTACGAAGGTTATAGAGTTGTACCGATTAGGTACTATTCCAAAAGGATATAGAGCGGGGGCAATTTCTTTTCCTTTTATTGATATAAAGGGCAATGTTAGAGCCGTCCAAATCAAACAATTTGACGAACAGAACCACACCACAGGCACGGACTTTTTACACTCAATAATTGAAAAACATTACATTTGTAACAATAAGCCATTGCCTGAATGGTTAGAAGCATACAAAAAACAAGACAAAATGGTATCTTGTTTATTCGGTGAACATCTTTTAAACAAGTACTATAATAACCCCGTTGCCTTGGTTGAAGCGCCCAAAACGGCTATTTATGGAACATTATATTTCGGTTTACCTGAAACACCTGAAGATTTTATTTGGTTGGCCGTTTACAATAAAAGCAGTTTTGTGTTTGATAAATTGAAAGTTTTACAAGGGCGTTTTGTTTATGTATTCCCCGACCTATCGAAAGACGGTAGCACCTTCAAAGAATGGGAAACCAAGGCTAAGGAATATGAAGCCCGTTTGCCTGGGACACATTTTATATTTTCGGATTTGCTGGAGCGGTTAGCCCCCGAACGGGACAAAAGCGAAGGCAAAGACCTTGCAGACTATTTAATAAAACAGGATTGGCGACTATTCAGGAAA
>CAYSIN010000127.1:0-6243 GCA_964431135.1 uncultured Bacteroidales bacterium | reverse complement strand
TGACAATGCCAACAAAGGTTATTTGCCGCAGTTCAATATTGTAGGACAGGCGACTTATCAATCTGCCGTAACGCAAATTCCTATTTCGTTGCCGAATATGGTCATTCCGACAATCAGTAAAGACCAATACAGACTTTACGGTGAAGTTTCGCAACCCATTACCGATTTGTTTGTGGTGAAAGACAATAAAAATTTGATTGAATCAAATATGCAAGTGGAAACGCAAAAAGTGGAAGTTGAAATTTACAAACTGAGAGAACGTATTAACCAACTTTTTTTCGGCATATTGTTGATTGATGAACAACTAAAACAAACGGATTTACTCAAAAAAGACATTCAAAGCGGTATTGACAAAACAAACGTTGCCATTCAAAACGGCACAGCAACTAAAAGCAGCGTAAACATTTTGAAAGCGGAATTGCTGAAAGCCAACCAACGCACTATTGAATTGAAAGCAACCCGAAAAGGATATGCCGAAATGTTGTCGCATTTTATCGGAACTGCGATTGACGAAAATACAACTTTGCTGAAACCCGCACCGCAACTTGTTTCCAACACTATCAATCGTCCCGAACTGAAATTTTACGACTTGCAGAAAAAAACGTTTGACTTGCAAAACAAACTGATTACCGCAAAAAATCTTCCACGTTTCAGCTTGTTTTTTCAAGGTGGTTTGGGCAGACCTGCGTTAAATATGTTGAGTAACGATGTGCAAGGTTACTACATCGGTGGTTTGCGGTTGAATTGGAATTTAACAGGTTTTTATACTTACAATAAAGAAAAGAAAATCCTTGCAGTCAATCAGGATTTCATAGACATTCAACGGGAAACATTTTTATTCAACACCAATCTGAATTTACGACAACAAAATTCGGAAATAACAAAAGTGCAGGAGTTGATTGAAACAGACAGCGACATTATTTCACTTCGTGAAAGCGTGAAAAACACAACGAAAATACAGTTAGAAAACGGAACGGCAACAACCAACGACTACCTTATTTCTGTAAATGCAGAAGACCAAGCACGGCAAAATTTGATTTTGCACGAAATACAGCTTTTAATGGCTCAATATAACTATCAAACAATGTCAGGCAATTAAACATCAAAAAATAAAATCAATGGGAAAAATAAAAACTATCGCATTTGTAACAGGCATTGCAACATTGTTTGCAGCTTGCAACAACAACAAAACTTCTTTTGACGCTTCGGGAAGTTTTGAAGCAGAAGAAAGAATTATTT
Organism: uncultured Bacteroidales bacterium; assembly: GCA_964431135.1. GTDB lineage: Bacteria > Bacteroidota > Bacteroidia > Bacteroidales > GWA2-32-17 > Ch61. The sequence goes on along the minus strand of CAYSIN010000127.1, from coordinate 5,004 downwards.
CATCGGAAGCCACAGGCACAATTAAGCAGTTTGAACTTGAAGAAGGGCAAATGCTTCAATCGGGACAAACTGTCGGTTATATTGACAGCACACAGTTGTATTTGAAGAAAAAACAACTCTTGGCACAAACGAAAGCCACCGCCAGCAGAAAGCCCAATGTATCGGCACAGTTAGCCGCTTTGCAATCGCAGCTTGCTACTGCACAAAAAGAAAAAGTGCGTATTACCAATTTGGTAAATGGCGATGCCGCACCGCAAAAACAATTAGACGACATCAATGCACAAATTGATGTGTTGAAAAAACAAATTGAAGCACAAAAATCGTCATTGGATATTTCTACCGAAAGTATCAACAGTGATGTGTTGCCGTTGCAGGTGCAAGTGGAACAGTTAAACGACCAATTAGCAAAATGCAAAATCATTAATCCTGCAAACGGAACGGTTTTGACAAAATATGCCGAAGCCAACGAAATGACGGCAACAGGAAAACCGCTTTACAAAATTGCCGATTTGTCAAACATCATTTTGCGGGCTTACATCACAGGCGACCAACTGACACAAGTAAAGCTGAACCAAACAGTAAAAGTGCTTACCGATGACGGCAAAGGCGGTTACAAAGAAACAGAGGGCACGATTAGTTGGATAAATGACAAGGCAGAGTTTACGCCAAAAACCATTCAAACAAAAAATGAAAGAGCGAATATGGTGTATGCCATTAAAGTAAAAGTGAAGAATGACGGCACTTACAAAATTGGTATGTATGGCGAAATAAAATTTCAATAGCAATGGCAGATGTTGAGTTACATAATATTGTAAAGACATACAACAAAGGCAAAGTGAAAGCCGTGAATGATGTTTCGTTTTCGGTAAATGAGGGCGAATTGTTTGGTTTGATTGGTGCAGACGGAGCAGGTAAAACAAGTATTTTCCGCATACTTACAACCTTGTTGTTGCCCGATAGCGGTAATGCTTCTGTAAGCGGTTTTGATGTAATTAAAGACTACAAAAACATTCGCAGTAGTGTGGGCTATATGCCCGGAAAATTTTCGTTGTATCAGGATTTATCGGTGGAAGAAAACTTAAACTTTTTTGCTTCTGTTTTTAATACTTCGGTAAAAGAAAATTACGATTTGATTAAAGACATTTATGTTCAAATTGAACCGTTCAAAGACCGTAGGGCAGGAAAATTGTCGGGCGGTATGAAACAAAAATTGGCTCTATGTTGTGCTTTAATTCATCGCCCGAAAGTGTTGTTTTTAGACGAACCGACAACAGGTGTGGATACTGTTTCACGAAAAGAATTTTGGGAAATGCTGAAACGCCTGAAACAGCAGGGCATTACGATTTTGGTTTCCACGCCTTATATGGACGAAGCCACGCTTTGCGAACGCATCGCACTCATACAAAACGGAAAAATTTTATCCATTGATACACCCGATGAAATTGTAAAACAGTTTCCAGAAAATCTTTTTGCCGTAAAAGCAAATGATATGAGCAAGTTACTAAACGACCTGCGAAAAAATAACGAAATAAAAACCTGCAATGCTTTTGGCGAGTTTCATCATATCACGTTTCAAAATGACAATGAAAATTCGCACAATGAATTGATACACATTTTACAAAAAGCCAATCATCAAAACATTGAACTCAAACACATCACACCGAGCATTGAAGATTGTTTCATAAAACTGATGAACTGAAATGACAAACGAAACCGTAATAAAGACAGACAAACTCACTAAACGTTTTGGCGATTTCATCGCTACAAACGAAATAACCTTTGAAGTATATGCAGGTGAAATTTTCGGTTTTCTCGGTGCGAATGGTGCAGGAAAAACAACCGCAATGAAAATGCTTTGCGGACTTTCAACGCCTTCATCGGGAAATGCCACCATTGCAGGTTTTGACATTTACAAACAAACCGAAGAAATTAAAAAGAACATCGGTTATATGAGCCAAAAATTTTCCTTGTATGAAGATTTAACAGTGTTGGAAAACATTCAATTCTTTGGCGGTATTTATGGTTTAACGGATAAGCAACTAAAAGCAAAAAGCAATCAATTGATTGAAACATTGGGTATGCAAAACGAAGCTAAAAAATTGGTTGCTTCATTGCCCTTGGGTTGGAAACAGAAATTAGCTTTTTCGGTAGCCATTTTGCACGAGCCGAAAATTGTGTTTTTGGACGAACCCACAGGAGGCGTTGACCCCATTGTTCGCAGGCAGTTTTGGGATTTTATTTATTCGGCAGCAGACAGAGGCATTACCATTTTTGTAACCACGCACTATATGGACGAAGCCGAATACTGCAACCGAGTTTCGATGATGGTGGACGGAGTAATAAAAGCGTTGGACACACCCGACAATTTGAAAAAACAATTTTCCGCTTCATCAATGGACGATGTGTTTTTTGAATTGGCAAGAGGTGCAAAACGAAAAGCAGACTAAGAAAAATGAAACAGTTTTTGACATTTGTAAGAAAAGAATTTTATCACGTTTTCCGTGATAAGAAAACACTGTTAATGCTATTCGGCTTGCCGATTGTGCAGATTGTTTTATTTGGTTTTGCTCTCACAAACGAAATCAAAAATTCCAAAATTGTTATTTGCGATTATGCCAAAGACGAAGCCACACAGCAAATCATCAACAAAATAGAAGCAAGTCAAAATTTTGATATTCAAAAAACGCTATTCAGCCACCGACAAATTGAAGAAGCATTTAAAGCGGGGAACATAAAATTGGCAATTATATTTCCTGCCAATTTTAACAACGACCTTTCACATCTTCATCAGGCACAAGTTCAAATTATTGCAGATGCTTCCGACCCGAACACCGCTAATACATTGACAAATTACGCAACGGCAATCATTATGGATTATCAGCAGGAGTTAATGAAAAACAATGTTGTTCCGTTTCGCATTGTTCCCGAAATACGAATGTTATACAATCCCGAATTGAAAGGGGCAACCAATTTTGTGCCGGGCGTAATGGCATTGGTGCTGATGTTGGTGTGTGTAATGATGACTTCTGTTTCCATTGTTCGTGAAAAAGAAAATGGAACAATGGAGGTGCTGTTGGTATCGCCTTTCAATCCGTTTTTAGTGATTATTGCAAAAGCAATTCCGTTTTTATTACTTTCCATTGTAAACCTTTCCGTCATTCTTATTTTAAGCGTAACTCTTTTGGATATGCCGATTAACGGAAGTATTTCATTGCTGTTTGCAGAAAGTATTTTGCTAATTATTACAGCTCTTTCGTTGGGTTTGCTTATTTCAAACGTAGCACAGTCGCAACAGGCAGCAATGCTGATTTCATTGATGGGAATGTTAGTTCCTACAATGTTGTTTACAGGATTTATGTTTCCGATTGAAAATATGCCTGTTCCCTTGCAGGTAATTTGCAATATCATTCCTGCAAAATGGTATTACACTATTGTAAAATCAATAATGATAAAAGGTCTTGGATTTAGTGCTATATGGAAAGAAACATTGGTGCTTTTCGGAATGACTGTTTTTTTATTGGTAGTGAGTTTCAAAAAATTTAAAACTCGATTAGTATGAGAACACTAAAATTTTTATTGCAAAAAGAGTTCAAACAAATCTTTCGAAACAAAGCATTGTTGCCGTTGATTTTTGTTGTTCCGATAGTGCAGTTGCTCATACTTCCATTAGCAGCCGATTATGAAGTAAAGAACATCAACATTTCAATCGTTGACCACGACCACAGCACATTTTCACGCAATCTTATTTCAAAAATTACTTCTTCGGGTTATTTCCGTTTGGCTGATTACAGTAATTCATTTCAAAGTGCATTTAATCAGATTGAAAGCGACAAATCCGATTTGATTTTGGAAATACCGCAAGGCTTTGAAAAAAACTTAGTGCGTGAAAACGAGCAAAAATTATTTATTGCTGTTAATGCAATCAATGGCGTGAAAGCAGGTTTGGGCGGTGCTTATCTCAATCAAATTATTACGGCTTACAACGCTGATATTCGTTTGCAATGGTTTCAATCCGATAAATTTAATACTGCGCCTGTTATTACTGTTGCTTCTTCAAATTGGTTCAATCCGTTTATGAACTATCGTTTTTTTATGGTTCCGGGAATTTTAGTTGTGTTGGTAACAATGGTAGGTGCGTATATGTGTGCATTGAACATTGTGAAAGAAAAAGAAGCTGGCACGATTGAACAAATAAACGTAACACCCATAAAAAAATATCAGTTTATTTTGGGCAAACTCATTCCGTTTTGGATAATCGGAATGTTTGTTTTTAGTGTCGGTTTGTTTGTTGTGGCACGGTTGGTTTATGGTATTGTTCCTGTCGGAAGTTTACTCTTACTGTATGGTTATTTGTCCATTTATCTGATTGCATTATTGGGCTTAGGCTTGCTTATTTCCACATTTGCCGAAACACAACAACAAGCAATGTCGGTAGCGTTTTTCTTCATTATGATTTTTATGCTGATGAGTGGTTTATTCACTTCGCTTGACGGAATGCCGCAATGGGCTTACATCATAGCAAAATGCAGTCCTGTAACGTATTTCATTGAAGTAGTGCGAATGGTTGTTCTGAAAGGAAGCGGGTTTTCCGACATCAAAAATCATTTTGTTATTATGATTGGGTTTGCCGTTTTATTAAATGGTTTGGCGATTTGGAATTATAAAAAGACGAGTTAGAACCAACACACAGGCACACACATTTGCAAACCGCTACAAGCCAACGCACCTACCAAAGTTTGCAAAAGAGTGTGCCTTTTGCCGACCTCTAAAACTTCATTTTTTTCTTTCCCCTCTTTGAAAAAATAAAAATACACCAACCACACACACGACACAACAACCACGACAGACAACCAACCTGACAGACAGAAGGGCAGCCGATAACAAGGGCTTGGCGTAATGGCGGGCGAAGTGCCTCATATGAAACTTTTTGCTAAATTTGAACTTTGGTGCTTCGTATCAACAGTAGTGCTGTAAAACCGCCACTACGCCAAGCCCCGAAACGTT
>CAYSIN010000126.1:0-6418 GCA_964431135.1 uncultured Bacteroidales bacterium | reverse complement strand
AAATGTTACACACTTAATTTAATTAAAAAATATTATTGAAGAAATTTTTATTCATAAAGTTGCATAAAGGTATGGAATTTCAAAAAAAAAAAAAAAGAACAAATTTTTTTTTCAAAATTAATTTAGTAATTTTATCCGTTTAAAAATATACCATTCGTATGAAACAATATTTTATTTTATTATTAGTAATAATTGCTGTGATTACAGCATGTTCCTCTTCTTCAGATGAGGCTATTAAATACAACGATGCCATTATTGCAAAACAACAGGAGGTTGTCAATTTGTTTAATAAACTTGACAGCAGTTTTTCAGATACTCTCGACTTTTCATTTATACAATTTCATCAAAAATTATGCAACGAAATACAATCACAATTGAAAACGCTAGATACTATCAAACCATTTGACAACAAGGACGATTTTAAAAATGAATATAAAAAATTATTGCTGGTTTATAAACAAGTTGCCGACAGTGATTATTCAAAACTTATTAAAATTCGTTCCTTACCCGATTCTCTTTATACAGATGTTCAGCATAACACATTTATTCATATATGGGAACAATCATCGCAAAAAATTCAACATGCTATAAATGATTTTATTCTTTTTCAAAAGAAATTTGCAAATACCTATAAATTTACATTATCAGAATAAGTGAATATTACCTCATGACCATTGATGAAGCAAAAAAACGCATCGATTTTTTAAAACAAGAAATAGAAAAACACAATTACAATTATTATGTATTAAATAATCCGCAAATAAGCGATTTTGAATTTGATTTGCTATTAGCAGAATTAAGTTCAATTGAATCAAAATTCCCACAATTAAAATCTGTAAATTCACCTACTGAAAAAGTTGGAAGCGATATTACCAAAGGCTTTGTTCAAAAAAAACATCCTTATCCAATGCTTTCATTGGGGAATACATATTCGTTTGAAGAAGTGGATGCCTTTATTTCTCGTACGGTAAAACTTCTCGATACAGAACCTGAATTTGTTTGTGAACTGAAATACGATGGCACTTCTATCAGTTTGCATTATCATCAGGGAATATTAACCGAAGCCATTACTCGTGGCGACGGAGAAAAAGGCGACGATGTACTTAATAATATTGCTACCATAAAATCTATTCCACATAAAATTTCTACCGATATTCCTTTTTTAGTAGTTCGTGGAGAAGTGATTATGCCACGTATGGTTTTTGAAGCGTTAAATAAAGAACGAGCCAACAACGATGAAAATTTATTTGCCAATCCACGCAATGCCGCTGCTGGTACACTCAAAACACTTGATTCATCTGTGGTAGCAAGTCGTCAATTAGAATGTTATCTTTATTATTTAATAGGGGAGGATATTCCCTTTACTACACATTATGAACGTCTTCAACAATTGAAAAAATGGGGATTTAATGTACCACCATGGATAAAACTTTGTAAAAATAGAGATGATATCATTGCATTTATTAACTATTGGGATACACAACGACATGAATTACCTTTCGATATAGACGGTATAGTTATTAAAGTAAATGATATAAATCAACAAGAACAACTTGGTTTAACAGCAAAAAGTCCACGTTGGGCTATAGCATACAAGTTTAAAGCCGAACAGGCAACAACTAAACTCATTTCAATTTCTTATCAGGTAGGCAGAACAGGTATCATTACACCGGTAGCCAATCTTGAGCCTGTGTTTTTATCAGGCACTACCGTTAAACGTGCAAGTTTACACAATGCTGACCAAATAGCATTGAAAGATATTCGCATCGGCGATTTGGTTATCATAGAAAAAGGAGGCGAAATTATTCCCAAAGTAGTTGGTGTTGATATGTCCAAACGCTCAGAAAACCTATTACCGTTGGCATTTATTACGCATTGTCCCGAATGCGGAACAGCCCTTATTCGTAATGAAGGAGAGGCTGCTCATTATTGTCCCAATCCCAATTGTCCGCCACAGATGAAAGCCAAAATAGAACATTTTGTTTCACGCAAGGCAACGAACATAGAAGGACTTGGCTACGAAACCATTGATGAACTGTATGAAAAAGGTATGATAAAAAATATAGCCGACATTTACAGACTTACAAAAACCGATTTGCTTCATTTGGAACATTTTGCCGATAAGGCAGCCGATAATTTGCTGGCAAGTATAGAAAAATCAAAACAAATACCCTATCCACAAGTTCTATATGCTTTAGGTATTCGTTTTGTTGGCGAAACAGTGGCTCAAAAACTTGCTCAAGCCTTTCCAAATATTGAACAATTATCAACAGCAACGTATGAGCAGTTAATTAAAGTAGAAGAAATAGGTGAAAAAATTGCACAAAGCGTATTGCAATATTTTTCAACAGAAGAAAATATAAAACTAATAAAACAGTTGCAAACATTCGGGTTACAATTTTCTCACGAAATTAAACAGGAAAATATTTCTTCATGGCTACAAGGTATGTCTATAGTAGTAACGGGTAGTTTTGATAAACCGTTCGATAGAAAAAAAATGGAAGAATTGGTGGTTCAAAACGGAGGCAAACTAGTCAAATCGGTTTCAAAAAAAACATCGTTTATCGTTGCAGGTGAAAAGCCTGGCCCAGATAAAATGACACTGGCACAAAAATTTTCCATTCCTGTTATTTCTAAAGAAGATTTTTTGAAAAAAATAGGAAAATAGAATTTACTTCATTCAGAACTTCTGATTTGGCATAAATCAGAGTGTTTTAGTTTTGAAAACAAGTATCCTATTGGTAACAAAAATTGTTTCTTCTGAATATTATTTATGCTGACTTGCTATCAATTGTTAGCAAGTCGGTATAAAATACTCTTATCAGAGTTTGATAAGATTCTTAAATTATTACATCTTCATTTTTTCGACATATTCAAACTAATTTAACTATCTTTACCAAAAAAAATATGAAACAGTATTGCTTAATATCAATTATGCTTTTTGCAGTATTAACAGCAAATTCACAAGTAACCGATACATCTGTCATTACTAGAAAGAATGATATATTACTCATCCATTTACTTAATAATACGTGGCTAAATAATAACAGTAAAGTTGAAACCATGCCTGTTTCTATTGGTGTTGATGTTTACGCCATGAAAAATATTTTGAAAAAGGACAAACCTTTCAATCTATCTATCGGCATTGGTGTTAGCGTACAAAACGTACATAACAATTCACTTCCCTATGACAGTTTACAAATTATTTATTTTAAACCTATACCCGGAGGATACCAATACACAAAAAATAAATTCTGTGAAAGTTACATAGATGTTCCAATAGAAATTAATTACTTATCTCGTCCTGACAAGCGAATGCGTAACTTTAAACTTACTGTTGGTGGGCGTTTCGGCTACATGATATCAAACTTTATTAAATATACGGGTGAAGATTTTCGCAATACTACCAACGAAATTGTTAAATTTAAAGAATTTCGTATTGACAATGTTATGAAATACCGATATGGTATATATCTCCGACTAATTTACGGTAAAATCGGCTTAGTAGCTAACTATTCATTTACTCCTCTCTTTGAAAAAAATAAGGGACCTGATTTTACACCTTTTACGTATGGTTTTTCATTCTCTATCATGTAATACAAATGCCAATAACCTACAATATCTAAATTCAGCGTTATTAATTCAACGGTATTTTTTAAGTCATTACCGACAAAACCATTACAAGAAATAAGCAACGCAAAACAATTATAAAAGTTATTTCGTTAGCAAGTCGGTATTAATCGTTAATAATCTTGTTTATAAACGTTTTTGATGATAATGTTCTATTACGTAATCAATTTTTTTTATCTGTTTAAAAATATTGGTGGAAATAAAAATTTAGTGTATGTTTGAAGCATAAATTTTACATAAAATAAGGATGAATAAATTATTATTATTGGGTGATGAAGCCATAGCACAGGGAGCCATGGATGCTGGCTTATCCGGAATATATGCGTATCCGGGTACACCCTCCACAGAAATATCAGAATATGTACATGCTTCAAAGCAGACAAAAGAACAACACATCAATGCCAGTTGGTGTGCCAATGAAAAAACAGCAATGGAAAGCGCATTGGGCATGTCTTATGCTGGTAAAAGAGCCATGGTTTGTATGAAGCATGTTGGATTGAATGTTGCTGCCGACGGGTTTATCAATGCAGCCATTACAGGTACTAATGGAGGATTAATTGTTGTTGCTGCCGATGACCCATCCATGCATTCATCGCAAAATGAACAGGACAGTCGCTATTATGGAAATTTTGCTTTAGTGCCGGTAATGGAACCCTCCAACCAACAGGAATGTTACGATATGATTGCTTATGCTTTTGATTTATCCGAAAAATACAGTGTTCCTGTATTGCTAAGAATTACAACCCGTCTTGCTCATAGTCGTTCTGGTGTTCAACGTGTTAACAACCTAAAGCCACAAAACGAAACACATATACCGTCGAACATGCGTCAATTTGTACTTTTACCAGCCATAGCCAAAGGTAATTACAAAAAGTTACTTTCCATTCAGGATGATATTAAACACGAAGCCGAAAAAAGCCCGTTTAACAAGTATATTGAGGGCAATGACCATTCCAAAGGGATTATTGTCAGCGGCATTGCATACAATTACCTAATGGAGAACTATCCCAATGGTATTCCCTATCCTGTATTAAAAATAAGTCAATATCCCATTCCAAAGGAATCCATAAAAAAATTGTACGATACATGTAATGAAATATATGTATTCGAAGAAGGTTATCCGTTGATTGAAGAATTACTGAAAGGAATTGTTCCGTTAGAAAAGCCTATTCACGGACGTTTAGATAACACTTTACCACGTGATGGCGAATTAAATCCTTCACTTGTTGCCAAAGCCATGAAAATGGAAACTACAACGGGAAACCCTGTACCATCTGTAGTAACACCACGTCCACCTGCTTTATGCAATGGCTGTCCTCATGCCGATACCTATAAGGCATTAAACGAAGCCATGAAAGAATATCCCAAAGGGCATGTCTTTTCTGACATTGGTTGTTATACGCTGGGCGCTCTTCCTCCTTTTGAATCTATTAATTCCTGTGTAGATATGGGAGCATCCATTACTATGGCTAAGGGTGCTGCCGATGCTGGTTTATTACCGTCTGTCGCAGTTATTGGCGACAGTACATTTACACATAGCGGAATTACTGGTTTGCTCGATTGTGTTAATCATCAAGCCAACGTTACTGTTATTATTCTTGATAATTTTACTACTGCCATGACCGGTGGACAACCATCGTGTGCTACCAATCGATTGGAATCCATTTGCAAAGGCATAGGTGTTGATTCCAAACATATTCGCTTGATAAAACCCTTACCCAAAAAACACGAAGAAAATGTTGCTGTTATCAAAGAAGAAATTTTATATAAGGGTGTTTCCGTCATTATTCCTCAACGTGAATGTATTGTAACCCTTGATAAACGCATGCGTGATAAATTTAAAAAATAATGTATTCCATTTAAAACGATAGTACCATGAAAAAAGATATTATTTTAGCCGGTGTTGGTGGTCAGGGAATTCTTTCCATGGCTGCCATAATCGGTACTTGTGCCTTAAACAAAGGTATGGCATTAAAACAAAGTGAAGTGCATGGCATGAGCCAGCGTGGCGGAGATGTCATGTCACACCTTCGTCTTTCAGACAAAGAAATTTACTCCGATTTAATTGCATTGGGACAAGCCGATATTATCATCTCTATGGAACCAATGGAATCGCTCAGATATTTGCCGTATCTAAAAAAAGACGGTTGGGTGATTTCAAGTTCTGCTCCATTTATTAATATTCCCAACTATCCAAATTTGGAAAGTGTATTATCTGAAATAGATAAAATAAAAAATCATGTTTTAATCCCTGCCGAAGAAATGGCAAAAGAACTTGGCTCGGACAAAGTGGTTAACACTATCATTCTTGGAGCATCGGCTCCCTATCTGGGTTTTGAAAAGAATGAAATGCATACAGCCATTATGCAAATTTTTAAAAACAAAGGGGATGCTATCGTTGATGTAAATATCAAAGCTTTTGAAAAAGGATATAATTTTAAGAACGTTTAGAATAAAAATACCCGCTCGTAACAAGTGATATACAGTTCTTATTGTATAGATTTCTTTATATTATCATCTGCTTCCTTCATAAAATAGGAATTTTAACAGATGAAAATGTCCTAACCTAAATAACTTTTTAACAATTTATTTTTGGAGGTGTGTTTTAGTCTTCGCAATGCTCTTTCTTTAATTTGACGAACACGCTCCGGTGTAAGTTCAAATTCATCAGATAATTCGTTTAATGAATACGGATGGTTTCCATTTAAACCATAATATTTGCTAATAATATCGGCTTCACGAGGTAAGAGTGTTTTCAAAATTCGTTTTATTTCCATTTTTAAAGAAT
>CAYSIN010000125.1:0-6466 GCA_964431135.1 uncultured Bacteroidales bacterium | reverse complement strand
GTGAGATTGCTTCGCTACGCTCGCAATGACGAGAGGGGGTGAATAGTTACGAAAAAAGATTTTTCTCTTTATCGTATTGTCGGTTATTTTTTATAGCACCAAATATTTATCTTAATCCAGTTTTTTGAAGAAATATAATATTTTATTTTTTTCAATCATTCACATCTTATAAAAAAATTTTTGTTGCAATTGAAATAAAAAAAAGATAAAATAAAGTTGTCTCATTTTTTAATTGGTGAATAAAAAATATTATTATCATTATAATATATTTATACAATGATTGTTATGATGTTTAATAATTAACATTTTTCTGTTAATAAAAAATATAAATTCAGTTAAAAAAAAAATATATACCTCGTGAGGATGATTTACATTTGTGCATAATTTGAAAAAAAATGGAAATAGAAACACAAAAAAATCTTATTGATTTTTTATCAGACGACGTAGTTGAACCTCCGAGTCGTAATGACTTTCCTATCAATTCTAAAACATTATCTTTTATTAAAAAACATTTTCCAAACACAAATCTAAACCAGTGGAACGATTGGCATTGGCAAATTAGAAACAGTTTTACTACCTTGGAATCGCTATCGTCTATCTTAACGTTAAGTGAAGATGAAACACTGGCACAACAAACCAATTTGCCTGTGCGAATAACGCCTTATTATGCATCATTGCTAAATACAAATAATGGCAAGAGTGCATTACGAAAAACCGTCATTCCTGTTTTTGATGAATTGAAAGTTAGTGCAGGTGAAGAAATAGACCCTTTGCACGAACATGACGATAGTAAAGTAAAATGTATTGTACATCGTTACCCTGACCGTGTACTTTTTTTAGTTACGGGATTTTGCAGTACATATTGTCGATATTGTACGCGTACACATATTGTATCAAAAAAAGAAAAACAACACAGTAGCAAAAAAGATTGGGATGTTGCGATAGATTATATACGGCAACATACCGAAGTGCGTGATGTGCTTATTTCTGGTGGCGACCCATTAACATTATCCGATGAACGCATAGAATATTTACTCTCTCAACTTAGAGCCATACCTCATGTAGAAATTATTCGTATTGGCACCAAAGTCCCCATGGTATTGCCACAGCGAATCACGGTTTCATTGGTCAACATATTAAAAAAATATCATCCTTTGTTTATCAGCATTCATACTACACATCCCGATGAATTAACCGATGAAGCCCAATTTGCATGCAATCGACTTGCCGATGCAGGCATACCGTTAGGCAGTCAAACCGTTTTATTAAATAATGTAAACGATAACGTAGAAACCTATAAAAAACTCACACACGAAATGTTGAAAATTCGCATTCGCCCTTATTACTTGTATCAATGTGACCCTATTCCCGGTTCTTCACATTTTAGAACACCGGTGTCCAAAGGGTTGGAAATAATTAAGGGTATTAGAGGTTTTACATCGGGCTATGCTATCCCTCATTATGTAATCGATGCCCCAGGCGGAGGTGGTAAAATACCTTTGCTTCCCGATTATTTCAAGGGTAAAGATGAAAACAATAATGTTATTTTGGAAAATTACGAAGGCAAATTATTCAAGTATCCCGATTATTTTTAGATGAGAGTAGGCATAACGTATGATTTAAAAACAGATTATTTAAAACTTGGCTTTTCGGAAGAGCAAGCCGCTGAATTTGATAAGGAAGACACTATTAGTGCTATTGAAAATTCATTACAGCAATTACATTTTGAAACAGAACGAGTAGGGCATGTTAAACAGTTAGCCAAAGCATTGGTAGAAGGTAAACGCTGGGACTTGGTGTTTAATATTTGCGAAGGCGTTTACGGTATAGGCAGAGAAGCACAAGTACCTGCCCTGCTCGATGCATGGAATATTCCGTATGTATTTTCTGACCCACTCGTGCTTTCGTTAACGCTTCACAAGGCTATGACCAAGCGGGTTATTCGTGATGCAGGCATTCCTACAGCAGATTTTTGTATAATAACTTCATTAGATGAATTGAAAAGTCTTACTATTTCCTATCCTCTGTTTGCAAAACCATTGGCAGAAGGTACCGGCAAGGGAATAAATCAGCATTCCATTATTCAACATGAACGTCAACTCAAAGAAACATGTGCTTATTTGCTTAACACGTTTAAACAGCCGGTGCTAGTGGAAAAATTTCTTTCGGGACGTGAATTTACTGTTGGAATGGCAGGCACAGGAAGCGATGCCCGTTGTATAGGAATTATGGAAGTAATATTGAACACAAACGCCGAAAAGGATGTATATTCCTATGAAAACAAAAGTGACTATCTGGAACGTGTATCATACAGTATTCCAGAAATGCGAATTACTCAATTATGCTTTGATGTAGCGTTGCGAGCATGGAATATTTTGGAATGTCGCGATGGTGGCAGAATAGATTTACGTTGTGATGAAAACGGCATGCCCAATTTTATTGAAGTAAATCCATTGGCAGGACTTCATCCCATTGATTCAGACTTACCCATTTTGTGCAGACTTAATGGAATATCATACCAAAAACTTATTGAAATGATTATGAACTCAGCCTTAAAACGAATAGTAAAATGAAAGCGGCTATACTTATTAATGAACTTCCAGAGAATGCCTTGCCCGATGAACTTGATGTGTTGGAGCAGGTCGCACTTGCCGAAAATACGTTGCACTCACTGGGGTATAAAACCAAACGATTTTTTTTAGGATGGAATATTGAAAAGACAAAAAAGGAATTGCAATCGTACAAACCCGATGTTGCTATGAATTTATTTGAAGGAATAAAAGGAAGTCCTGAATTGATTTATTTGGGTGCAGGCTTGTTGCATAGTTTAAGGATACCATACATTGGTTGCGGGTACGACAGTATTTTTATTACGGCCAACAAAGTATTAACAAAAAAAATCCTCGCGGCCAATCATATTCATACTGCTCCTTGGTTTGAGCCAGCAGAAGCCAAAAATCTTAATAAAGATAAACGGTATATTGTAAAACCTATGTTTGAAGATGCATCAGTGGGTATATCTTCTAAAAGTGTAATAAAAGGCTATTCTAAAAAAGTTATTCAGGAATATCTTCAAAAATACAACCATAATTTTTATATAGAAGAATACATAGATGGAAGAGAATTTAATATTTCAGTTATCTATACAGACAAGGGACCAAAAATGCTGGCACCGGCAGAAATGACGTTTACCGATTATCCCGAAGACAAACCTAAAATTCTGGATTATGCTGCCAAATGGGACGAAAATACGTTTGAATATCATCATACATCCAGAACGTTTGACGTATCAACCAAAGACAAAACGTTAATAAAAAAAATGGAAGCCATTGTATTAAAGTGCTGGACTGTATTTAATTTGCATGGCTATGCACGTGTAGATTTTAGAGTGGACAAACAGGGACATCCTTTTGTGTTAGAAATTAACGCAAACCCATGCATTTCGGAAGGTTCAGGTCTTTATGCTGCGTTAATACAGTCGGGATATACTTTTGAAAGAGCAATGAACTATTTTTTAAAAGATTTGAACTGATGTTATTCGCTTTTTTTCTTTTATCGAAGCATTTTTTTCAGTGCTAAAAGTAAACGCTTGATAATATTTTTTTTACCAGATGTCATGTAAAGAATAAGATTATGTGCTAGTAATGATTTGAAAGTATAAAATTCTTTGAAAAACATTCCATTTCGAGTATCGTTTCCTGTTTTTTGATATAAAGCAAAATTTCGTAAGGGTGTTTCTATTTTTTTATATTCTTTTCTGTTGTGATGAATAAAAGACATTAACAGGCGAGTGCTTCGCATCCATGTATCGTGCAACAGAACATAACCATTTTGCACCAGCAACAAGTCGGCATAGTAAAAATCAATCAGTTCACCATCAAATTTATGGTCTCCATCAATAAAAATAAAATCAAACTGTTTATCTTTTTCTTTATACAAGGCAGGAAGTATATTATGCGAAAAATCAGGATAAAAGTGTAATTTATCGGTCATGCCCAATTTTTCTATGTTTTTCAATCCAAGGTTTTGATATTTTTCCTGAAACGGGTCGCAGGCAATATGAAGGCTATCGGTTGCTGCTATAATGTGAGATGCTGATTTTGCATACGCAAAGCCCGTTTCGAGTGTTCTTTTAAGTTGTTTCTCTTTAAGAAAATCGTAAATAAATCTGGCTTCCGAACTTTTTACCGGCGAAGCGGTATCTTCTTTTGGAATTTCCAATATTGCATTGATTTCGTCGGGTGTCATGTCTTTGTTACATTTTTTGCAACAAAGGTACATGTTCCTTAAAAAAAAACAAACATTTATGCAACAATGATTTTTACAGACACCCTTCTCCTCTCTTGTCCTCGTTTGTAACGAGGATGTAATACCAAACCGCTAACAAAAGAATGAAAGAAATTTTGTCCCGGCTAAACCTTCAAGGTTTTGGCTGAATTATCACCGACTAAACCTTGAAGATTTTCCTAGAGAGAGGGATAGGGGGTGAGTAATTTTGAATGCAATTTGGTATTATAACTAAATTATTGGTAGTTTATTATTTTTCACTTGATTTAATACTTTTACCCCATAGCCACATAACCATCCCAATAATAATTAAAACAACGCAAAATATAAGTGTGTAGTGTGGTTGCCAGTTCAACTCACTCCATGTTTTAATTGAAGTAATATGAAGCAGTGTTAATAATGACAATAAGCCGAACAAGGTTCCATTAATAATTATTAGGAGACCAAAGAAATTTAGAAAGTATTTAAAAGAAAATCCTTTTTTTACGGGTTCGTTATCTTTTTTAGCAAGACGACTGTGTGTACTTCCATAAAAATAATAAATTAAAAGTCCTATATCAAGCCATACAAGAAAACGCAACCAAGTGAGCAATGGCAAACTGTACATTAAGTAACAGTTGAACAAAATACCGAGTGGAGCGATTATATATACCAAGGGTGTTTTAAAAGGTCTTTTAGCATCGGGGTTTGTTTTTCTAAGAACTAAAATACCTGCCGACACAATGGTAAAAGCAAAGAGTGTTCCTATGTTGGTAAGTTCAGCTGCGGTTCCTATGGGTATCAACAATGCTACCACAGCAACAACACTGCCTGTAATAAGAGTAGTAATATAAGGTGTTCCAAATTTTGAATGCACTCTCGATATTTTTTCTGGAAGTAATTTGTCTCTTGACATAGCAAAAAATACGCGTGGCTGCCCCATAAGCATAACGAGCAATACACTGGTAATTCCCATGATTGCACCAATAGAAATTATACCGGAAGCCCAATCCTGCTTTATAATACTAAAGGCAAAGGCAATGGGTGCACTCAAAAAACTTTGGTTTTGTGAATATTTGGTAACAGGTAATATGCCGGTAAGAATGGCTGAAACTAAAATATAAAGAAGAGTACATATAAACAAAGATATTAAAATGGCTCTGGGTAAATCTTTTTGAGGCTTTTTACATTCTTCGGCAGTTGTAGAAACAGCATCAAACCCAATGTAAGCAAAAAAAACAATGGCTGCCCCTGTCATAATACCCGTCCATCCATAAGGTGCAAACGGATGCCAGTTAGCAGGCTTTATCCAAAATATACCAAATCCAATAAAAAACAATATAACCAACAATTTTATAAATACGATGATATTGTTGAATTTGGCACTTTCTTTTGTGCCAATGACTAATAATGTTGTCATAATGGCTACAATAATAAAGGCAGGAATATTGAGCGGAGGATTGCATGCCCATGCTGGAATATGAATCCCAACGCTGGCAAGAAGATTAACAAAATAGCCCGACCAGCCAATAGCCACCGTAATAGAACCCACTGCATATTCCAATATCAAATCCCATCCTATTATCCATGCGAACAATTCACCCAAAGTAGCATAGGCATAAGTATAGGCACTTCCAGCCACAGGAATCATGGAAGCAAACTCAGCGTAACATAAAGCGGCAAAAGCACACGCTGTTCCTGAAACCATAAACGACAGGACAACAGCAGGTCCTGCATGAATGGAGGCTGCCACACCCGTTAGTACAAATATGCCCGTACCAATAATGGCACCTATACCAAGTAACGTTAAATCAAAAACACCTAACACTTTTTTTAACGAATGCCCTTTTTCTTCTGTTTGCGAGATTAATGAATCAATGGTCTTTTTAGCAAATAAATTATTACTCATTTTTTTCAATATTTATATTTTGTTGTAATCTGTGCAAAAAGATTATTTTTGAGCAAAAGTAGTAACTAATTATTCGTAAACAAAATTCATTTTTTTATCTGAATAAAGTATATGCTTCATTCATAAAAATAAAAGAACAGCATTTTTTTGAATGGACTATAGTTATTGTAAAAAAAATAAAAACATAAATTAATGACAATCTGTATGATATACAAACTGCATCTTATACCAAACCGCTAACAAAAGAATGAAATGAATTTTGTCTCGTCAGCAATGACGAGATGCCGACAG
>CAYSIN010000124.1:294-6735 GCA_964431135.1 uncultured Bacteroidales bacterium | reverse complement strand
TTTTTAACATAAAGTTATCAACTAATACGTGTTAATATTCGGAGTTAGGGGTTAAGTGTATATTTTCGTATGGCACTGTCGTTGCTCCATGCGGGAATTAATCCCCAATGATACATTTGAATAGTGGTTGGCTTTTGGTTAGTAATAATGGGCGTTTTTGGAAATTGAAATCCGTTGTATTGCGAAGGAAAATATGACTCTTCGTTTTCAAATTCAACTTGAAAGCGATGCTTAAGTTCTTGTGCTGTTTTGGTTTGTTGTGAAAAAAAGCACATCAGGTATGAACGGTTAAAATATCGTTAAGGTTAGTGGTATAACGTGGCGAAAGTTTTTCCTGCTTCATTTTCCATACACGGTCAAGGTCTTGTGATGCCAGTTTTAGTTTTTGATAGCCTGATGCAGTATTAATTTTATCTACCACTTTCATGAGCGGTTCATGTTTGGGATTGCTGTTTTCGAACAGTTGCAGTTGTTGTTGATGGGCAGGCGTAATATCCATTACGATTACGCCTGCTTTCTTATAATAATATCCGTTGACAAAAATCTTTTTTAATGCTTCTTCACAAAACGTTGCCAATTCAATGCTTGAGTTGGTCGGATAAGGAAGTTTGAAAACTATATTGCGGCTGTATTGTTCCAAATCGTAACGGTGTGGATTGGTATGAATAAAGACCATGACGGTATTACAGCACGAATGTTGTTTCCTTAATTTTTCGGCACAGGTTACAGCAAAAGTAACGATACGTTCCTTGATATCGTTAAAGGAGGTATAATTTTTTTCAAAAGTACGTGTGGTGGCTATATTCTTTTTGGGTTGAATATCGTCCAAATCGAGCGAAGGTATTCCTTGCAGGTCGTGCTTTAATCGCAACCCTACTACCGACATATTTTTCCTTATCCACGCATCTGGTAGTTGTACAAAATCACAGGCAGTATTTACCTGCATGGCTTTTAGCCGTTTTGCATAACGTCTGCCAATACCCCATACATCTTCTACTTTCAGCCATTTCAATGCTTTTATACGTTTTTCCTCGGTATCAATTAAATAGGTACTGTTTGTTTTTTGTGGGAATTTTTTGGCTATATGATGGGCTACTTTTGCCAATGCTTTGGTGGGTGCAATGCCTATGCTTACCGGAATGCCTGTCCAGCGATAGATTTTTTTCTGCATTTCTTCACCGTATGATTGAAGATTGAAATTATCAAAGCCGTCAAATTTTAAAAAGGCTTCGTCAATGCTGTATATTTCCATGTCGGGCGAATATTCGCTTACAATGCTCATAACCCGATGACTCATATCGCCATATAACGGAAAGTTTGCCGAAAAAACCTGAACATGATATTTTTTGAACATCTCTTCGTATTCAAAAGCAGGCGCTCCCATGGGAATACCCAATGCTTTGGCTTCATTGCTTCGTGAAATTACGCAACCATCGTTATTTGATAAGACCACTACAGGCATATAACGCAAATCGGGTCTGAACACACGTTCACAGGAAACATAAAAATTGTTGCAATCTACCAGCCCAAACATCATAGCGATTTTATTACATGAGTTACGGTGCCCCAAATAATCAACTCATTGTCGGGTGTAATTTTAACAGGTTTATAAGCATCGTTGGCAGGCATGAGCCAGCACTCGTTTTTTTCAATCTTAATTCGTTTTACAGTAAATTCACCGTCGATAAAGCATACTACTATTTTCCCATCGGCAGGCTCAAGGCTTTTGTCTATTATCAGTAAATCGCCATCGTTAATGCCTTCATCTTTCATGGAATAACCTTTAACTCTGCCATAAAAAGTAGAAGAAGGATGTTTGATGAGATGTTTGTTCAGGTCTATAGATACATCCATAAAATCTGCTGCTGGTGAGGGAAACCCCGCACTAATATCCGTAGAAGCCAACGGTATTTTCAGTTCTGCCTCGGTAGAAGCGGAATATATATCCAGCGTTGCCGATGCATGTAATTTTAATGCATTAGTCATGATTTAACTTGAACATTGATTCTGTTTTTGATTTTACAAAATTAATCAATCTGTTCATAAAAAAAAATAGTAATGGGCACTTCTAAAAATTCAAAAAATAATATAACCGCAATGTTCGCTAAGAAGGCTCAAAGGTCGCAAAGTATTGATATCTATTTCTTTGCGCTCTTTGCGGAAAATCTTAGAAGTTCCCTAATGGTAATCCGTTGGTACGAAGTAATAACGTATAAACAATACAAAAAAAACTTATGAGTTATCTTTATTCGTTAAACAACTTGTCCATGCGTTCCCGTATTTTCTTCGATTCTTCTTCCATACCTGGTTTTTCCATCAAGGCAAACATGTTTTTCTTGTAGTCTTCAACGCCGGGTTGATTAAATGGATTAACACCCAGTAAATAACCACTGATGCCACACGCTATTTCGAAAAAATAAATCAGTTGTCCCATATATACTTCGGTCAATTCAGGTATTTCCAACAAAATATTTGGTACATTGCCGTCTATATGGGCAAGCAGTGTTCCCAATCGAGCCATTTCATTAACATAACTGATACGTTGATAACTTATGAAGTTAAGTTTGTCATTGTTGTCAGGGTCATGCGGTATTGCCAGTTGATTGGACGGATTAAGTACACAAAGTACCGTTTCAAACAAAATGCGTTTTCCATCCTGTACATATTGTCCCATTGAATGCAAATCGGTAGTATAATCAACGCTGGCAGGAAAAATACCTTTGCCATCCTTACCTTCGCTTTCACCAAACAATTGTTTCCACCATTCACTAAAATAATGCATACGGGGCGTATAATTTACCATTATTTCAATAAATTTTCCCTTTTGATAAAGCACATTTCTTGCCAGTGCATATTGTATAGCCATGTTTTCGTCGGGAGGTGTTTTTAAGATTATATGCCTGATATGTTGAGCACCTTTAACAAGTTCAATAATATTACCTCCTGCCACGGCAATAGGAAACAAACCAACAGGTGTCAGTACTGAGTATCTTCCACCTACATCATCCGGAATTTCAAATCGCTCATAGCCTTCTTTTTTGGCTATTCCCAAAAGTACACCTTTATTCTTATCAGTAATCGCTACTATTCGTTTTGCGGCTTCGTCCTTACCGTATTTATTTTCTATATGATGTTTTAACAATCGAAAGGCAATGGCGGGTTCTGTTGTTGTTCCTGATTTTGAAATAACGGCTATACCGTAATGGTAATGGTTTAAAACTTCCAGTAACTGAAAAAGATAATCTTCGCCCATATTTTGACCGGCATACAAGATTATGGGCTTGGTACGATTGGGAAGCAAGGTGTTAAAGTTGTGATGAAGCATGTCTATGACAGCACGTGCACCCAAATAGGAACCACCAATACCTACCACAACCAATATGTCTATTTTTCTTTGTAATTCATGGGCAACATGCTCTATATGTCGGAGTTCTTCATGCGAAATGGTTTCAGGAAGGTCAACCCAGCCTGTAAAATCATTGCCAACGCCGGTTTTATATTGCAAGGACAATAAATGCTGATGGGCTTCGTCTTTTCGAGCATACAATTCATCGTTACTTACAAAGGGTTTTAGAAAATCAACACTAAGTTGAATAGTTTCCATATATTAATATATTTTTTCGGTTAGTAATCGTATTTCGACAGAAGGTGAAAAACGTTCATACAGTATTTGAAATAATGCTTGAGAAATCGGCATATCAATATTTTTTTCCTTCGCAATTTTCATGATGCTTTTCACGGCATAATATCCTTCGGCAACCATGTTCATTTCCAACTGAGCCGCTTTAATGGAATATCCTTTCCCCAACATAATGCCAAGCGTACGGTTACGGCTAAACTGCGAATAGCAAGTAACCAGCAAATCGCCCAGATATACATAGTCGGTAATTTTGCGTATATGTGGTACAACACAAGTTAAAAAATGTTCAATTTCTTTAATAGCATTTGAAACCATAACGGCAATAAAATTATCTCCATAGCCAAGTCCATGAGCAATACCTATAGTAATAGCCATTACATTTTTAAGAGCCGTAGCATATTCGGCACCGGTTACATCCGAATTGATGCGTGTTTTGACATATCGACACGATAATGCCTCAGCCATTTCTGTTGCCAATTCCATATTGTATGATAAAACAGTGAGATACGTCAGTCGTTCCATGGCTATTTCTTCCGCATGCGACGGTCCACTAATAAATCCCAATTGATGTTCTGGAACATTCAATTGTTCGTGCAAGTATTGGCATACGGTCAAATGACAATGAGGTAAAATACCCTTTATGGCAGAGAAACAAATTTTGTTTTGAATTTTCTCAGGTTTAATTTTAAGTAACAATTCTTCTGTATATGCCGATGGCAAAACAAATAAAAGAGTATCTGCCGATTTCAATATAGAATGAATAGAACTATGCAATTGAAGCAGGGTACTGTTTATTTCAACATCAGTTAAATAGGTGGGGTTATGAAGATTTTTCTCCACATACGTCCTTATTTCATCATCCTGAACCAGCCAATGAACGAAAAAACCCTTGTGTTGAAATATTTTTAGCAAAGCAGTACCCCAACTGCCTTCGCCAATAATACCAATAGATTGCATGAAAGTATTTTTTTGCAAATATACATCAAATTTATTAGCAAATAGAAAACAAATGTGAAAAGAGTACTTAAAGTTAATGGTTGTAATACCGACTTGCGAACAAGTTCATTAAAACAATACGCTTCGCTTTTGTTTTAAAACTGTTAGTCTGTCGGCATGAACCAAAGCAATCTACATCATTTTTTTGTTAGCGGTTTGGTATTAGGTTTTCATACATAAACTCTCCATGTTTTTTTTTGATTTTTTCCATGGCTAAACCTTCAAGGTTTTGCTTGGCTTTATTTCCGGCAAAACCTTGAAGGTTTTTCCCTGCTCGGCGAAGTTTTGTGTGTAGGCAAGTGTAGTGGCTAACTTCGTCGGACTTAAAAATTAGTTTTCAAACTAAGCAAAAAATAGCGTATAGTTGTGCAAACCAAAAATGATGACAACAGGTTATGCCATTTTTTGAAATAATAAATTACGACGAAGTCTGCCTGTACTCAATATTCGGCACACAAGACTTCGCCGAGCGTGAGAATGACAATACGAGATGAAAATAATGAAATAATGTCCTCCCATGGCTCTTCTAAATTTTAACTTTGATATTTTAAATTTGATATTTTAATTTTGCTATATAATACCGACTTGCTAACAAGTTTATTAAAACAATACGCTTCGCTTTTGTTTTAAAACGGTTAGTCTGTCGGCATGAACCAAAGTATAAGAATGAAATGAATTTTGAGTTTCCTCACAAATCAATAACCACTTTTTAATGGACAACTAATTAATAGATAGACAGATAGATAGAAAAATTTTTAAAAAAAACTGCATTTTTTGTTCCAATATTGAAATTTTTATATTATCTTTACACCATATTACTTTGTAATAATTATCAAAAATAAACAATATGAAAAAAGTATTTTTAATCCTTGTGTGTACA
Organism: uncultured Bacteroidales bacterium; assembly: GCA_964431135.1. Taxonomy (GTDB): domain Bacteria; phylum Bacteroidota; class Bacteroidia; order Bacteroidales; family GWA2-32-17; genus Ch61. The sequence goes on along the minus strand of CAYSIN010000124.1, from coordinate 1,219 downwards.
GCCGTTTGGCTTAATGCCTTTAATCAGTCTGCATTGGTATTACAAGGAGGTTATGTAAACATATATGGAGGAACAAGTGCTACACCTTCTTATCTTGTTATTAACCAAAGCAGCACTTCAGGAATTATCCGGAATGGAGGGTATATTGTTTCCGAAGGACAATATAATTATGTAAAGTGGAACGCAGGAACAACAACAGGTAGTTATGTTTTTCCTTTTGGAGTGGCAGGAGCGACCGATTACATCCCTTTTACATTTAATAAAACTTCAGCAGGAAGTTCCAGCATTCAAATATCAACGTATGCTACAAGTTCATTAAATACTCCATATCCCGGTGTTAGTAATGTGGCATCAGTAACCGGACTTCCTATTACAGCAGCTATAAATAGATTTTGGGACATACAGGCAACAGGAACAACGGCTGATTTAACTTTTTCATATCGTGGCAGTACTGAAAACGCAAATAATTTAACATGCAATTTAAAAGCACAGCATTGGAACGGTACCTCTTGGGATGCTCAGGTAGGACCTGGCAATGCAGGTGTAACATCAGGTATCGGAACTGTTGGACCAGTTACAGGACAATCAACTTTTTCGCCTTGGGTAATTACTGTTATTCCAAATGCAAGCATAACTTCTGTAACAGGTACAACACCTTTATGCATAGGAGCCACAGCAACCTACAGTGCTAACGGAGTAGTCTTAGGAGGCGGGACAGGAGCATGGAGCAGCAGCAATACTTCAATTGCCACAGTAAATGCATCCGGAGTGGTAACAGGTGTGTCAGCCGGAACTTGTAATATAATCTATACGATAACCGGTGGTTGCGGTGGAACAGTTTCTGCACAGCAACCTGTAACAATAACGCCTAATGCAAGCATAACTTCTGTAACAGGTACAACACCTTTATGCATAGGAGCCACAG
>CAYSIN010000124.1:0-194 GCA_964431135.1 uncultured Bacteroidales bacterium | reverse complement strand
CGGAGTGGTAACAGGTGTGTCAGCCGGAACTTGTAATATAATCTATACGATAACCAGTGGTTGCGGTGGAACAGTTTCTGCACAGCAACCTGTAACAATAACGCCTAATAATACAATCACATTGACATCAGGAAATAATAATCAAACTATTTGTTTCAATAATTCCATATCAAACATCACTTATTCTACTACGG
>CAYSIN010000123.1:0-6751 GCA_964431135.1 uncultured Bacteroidales bacterium | reverse complement strand
GGTTGAAAGAGTGAATGTAGCTATTAAAGCAGTAACATCAGTGCCATACGGTACGGTTATGGCAATGTTCGGGTCGGTTATGGTTACGCTTTCACCCGTTACACCCAGCGAGTAGGTTAAAATATCAGCAGCAGTACTTGGTGCAGTAACAGTTACCGTAACAGTCCAGTTTTTAGTAGTGATGCCATCTTCAGCGGTTACCGTATAAATGACAGGATTAGTAAAATTATTAGCAGTTGTTCCACTTACCTGAGGTATTGTAGCAACCATTGCTGTGGCACCGGTTGAAAGAGTGAATGTAGCTATTAAAGCAGTAACATCAGTGCCATACGGTACGGTTATGGCAATGTTCGGGTCGGTTATGGTTACGCTTTCACCCGTTACACCCAGCGAGTAGGTTAAAATATCAGCAGCGGTACTTGGTGCAGCAATGGTAAAATTAATTTGATATGTCAATTGATTAAATCCATCTTCAGCCGTTACAACTATTTTTGTGAATCCAGGTAAAGAAGCAGCGTCGGTTACAACAACGGTTGCATTGGCATCGGTTGGTGTACCTACTACAGTCGGAACAATTGTTGTTCCATAAGGTAATTCTACATTATATGTATAAGTAGCAGGAGCAAAGCCGGAAACGGTTGTTCCGTTTACAGTCAAATCCTGCAAGGTAGCATCTGTATTAAGTGCATTCGTTACATTAACAGTCCAGTTTTTGGTTGTAACTTCGTCTTCAGCAGTAACAGTATAAATAACAGGATTAGTAAAATCTTGTGCTACACCATCGCCTGGATTTATAGTAGCACCTGCAGAAATTTCAATAGACGGAGTTAAACTGGTTAAATCTGTACCATAAGGCATTACAATATCTACGGTTGATATCAAACTGTTAATATTCGAAGATATTTCACTTGCTATATCAAACGCGGTAATTTCTGCATCCGTACTTGGAGCAGCAACAGTAAAATTAATCAGATAGGTTAATTGAGTAGTACCATCCTCAGCTGTTACATCAACTGTTGTGGATCCAGGTAAAGAAGCAGCATCGGTTACAACAACCGTGGCATTAACATCATTTGGAGTTCCTACTACGGTCGGAACAATTGTTGTTCCATAAGGTAATTCTACATCATATGTATAAATATTCGGTGCAAAACCGGTTACCGTAGTTCCATCTACAGTCAAATCCTGCAAAGAGGCATCCGTACTTAATCCTTTTACAACAATATCGTCAATTCGGGAAGTTCCTGTCGATGCTACCGTTCCACCACCCACAGAAATATTTGAAGTCATAATCCACTGTATGTACATCGTCGTCTGATTATCACAATCAGCAGGAAGGCTAACGTTTGATACTACACCTGTAGTAAAATCATTGGCAACAGTAACAGTTGTTACATCTGTCCAAGTAGAGCCATCTAGACTGTATTGAACTTTAAAGTCAGCGGGACCGGTGTTAGAAGACCCTTGCGCCGATGATAATGTAATACTCTTGTATCCTGCAGTTGTAAAACTAACCTGCCAGTACTTTGTGCCTATTCCATTATCCCAATCTGTATTGGTTGCAGCATTAGTAGATGCTCCAGTAACATTAAATGCAAGAGTACCAGAAGCAGTACACGAAATAGTTTGAGATGCGTTGGCTGTTATTCCTTCATCTGCCACAGCATCATCAGGATTGTTTGGGAAATTCCATCCCACTAAGGTGGTCTGGGAAAATAATCCCAAGTTCAGTACCATAAAACTAATTAATAAAAATAATTTTTTCATACGCATTTATTTTTTGGTTAATAATGGTGCAAAATTAACAAGAAATTTTACATAATCAAAAATATTTGGTAAATTTTAAATAAACAGGTAAGTTTGCCATGAATAAATATCATTGCAACATTGAACAGGACTGTAATGGATAAAAAGTATATACGGGGCTATCAAAAGACACGGGAACGAGTAAAAAGGAAATACCTTTGCATGGCACCTTTCTCATCTCTTTTTTTGGATTACAAGGGAAATGTATTTGCATGCTTTGCCAATAAGCATTTGCTTTTGGGCAAATACGATACACAATCAATAATGGAAATATGGAATAGTACTCCGCTTCAAACTTTACGAAACAGTTTAAAAAATAACAGTTTTGAAAATGGTTGTCAGTTATGTAAAAATAAAATCCTTCAACAACAATATACGCAGGTATATGCACGGAGATATGATTATCTAACACCTTCAACACATGGATTTCCCACTTCTATCGAGGTACAACTTTCAAATCAATGCAATTTAAACTGCATTATGTGTGTAGTTTCGAAGGACAATCCAAGTCAAATAAATATTCCTGCCTTTAGAGGTTATCTGAAACCGATTATTCCCTACTTGAAATATGCTTCTTTCAGTGGTGGTGAACCCTTTTTTATTAACGATTATTTTGATATCTGGGAAGATATTTATTCATTAAATAAAAATTGTATTATTTCTGTAAATACCAATGCCACTATTTTAAACGAAAAGGTTAAAGCCATTTTAAATAAATTATCTTTTAATATTACCGTTTCCATAGATGGTTTTACCAAAGATACGTTTGAGCGTATTCGCCAACATGCCAATAGAGACTTGGTTTATGAAAATTTGGACTATTTTGCCCAATACACGAAACATAAAAATACTTTTTTTAATGTAAAGATGTGTATGTTGAATCAGAACATTTACGAATTTCCATCCTTGTTTGACTATTTCACCAAAAAAGATATTCCCATTATTTTAAACGAAGTGATTTATCCGTTAAGCACTGCCTTATGGAATAATAAAGTCACCAAATTACGCGAAATCATTCATTTTTTATCGGAGCATACACCTCTTTTTTTGAAAAACAGGGCGGGTTTTCATAACGCATCCGTTTGGAACGAACTTATATCATTACTCACCGATTATGAAAAGTCAGCCATGTATTTTGAAAATCTCATTTTGAAAAACAACGGGTCACTATCAAAATTAAACGATGCTGTTATAGAAAGAATATCTCCTTTTTTTACTGACAGCAATGAATTGAGTTTCTTTTTATCCGTTATTACAAAGCAACATTATCAGGAACAAGAACAGAGAAAAATTTATGCATTTTTATTAACGGTTCCGTTTGAAAGGCTCATTGGTGAACTTGAAGTTAGACAGGAAAATGAAGTACGGCAAATTTTTGATTCGGTTATTCATGATTTAATAGGGCAGTAAATGATAAATGTTATGTTTTCTTTGCATAAGCCAATATTTAAAAGCATAGATGAAATTATAAATATAGAAGACTTTGAAAATACCGAAGAACAAGCATTGTTTAAAAAAATATTTAATAAAAATCATTTTGCCAATCCATTGAATCGGGGAGACAATTGGAACTACAGAAAGTTTATAATGGTAGCCACTCAGCGAACGGGAACAAACTTGCTGGTCAATTTACTTCGAAGCCATTCTAATATAGTTTGTTATACTGAACTATTTAAAGAGAACAATCGTCCCTTGTGGTGTTTTAACCGTATAGACTCGGAAACCCTAACCCTTTCAAAAAAATATCCAGTACCATACCTTCAACATTTCTTTTTCAGAAATTATGATAATAATGTTAAGGCAGTAGGGTTTAAATTGATGTACAATCAACTGCCTGCCCATAAGGCAAAACAAGTAATTCACATGTTAGATAAAGAAAAAGATGTGCTTGTTCATGTAAAACGAAAAAATAAACTAAAAACCTTTACATCCATGAAATTGATGGAGGTTAATAAAAAATCTGTTCAACTAATAGACGAAGAAAATATTGCTTCTTTTCTCCATAAAAAACCTGATTCGCCTTATATATCGTCGATTTACATTTCGGCATCGGAATGGAGACAATACATAAAAAAAGTTCAACAACAGGAACAACGCTTTGACCGATGGATACAAGATTATCATTACTTGACTGTTTATTACGAAGACCTCGAAAATGATTATATTACCGAAGCCAATAAAGTAATAGATGCCTTACAACTTCCATCTGAAGAACTTACTTGCTTGAATAAAAAATTGAACACATTGCCGTTGTCGCAAACCATCATCAATTACGCAGAATTGAAAAAAGAATTTTATGGAACAGCATGGGAATGCTTTTTTGAAGAATAACGTTTTTTATAATCGCTTACCAATTTGGCATAATGACGATATTTGTATTGGGAGAGCATTAAGTTTTTAAAATCTTCATCCGTGCCATACATAACAATGGAAAGCACACTATAGAACACAGGCATTTCATCGTATTTTTTTAGCGTATCGTTAAACACTTTTCCCAATAGGTAAAGTCTCTTTTTTATCTTAACGCTGTCCAAACCCTTCATAAGGCAATATTCTTTTAAGGAATGATTATACAATTCGTCAAAATTGGTTACATCAGATATATGAATATGTTCGGCAAGGTCAAATGAAAAAGGAGCATAGTTATTCAATGTTTCAATATGAGTTGATTTTAATGAAGTTAAAGAAGTTATTGAATATTGAATCATGTTTACAGATAACGAATCGGATGCATTAATAAAAAAATTATTTTTAGTATGTATATCAGAAAATAGTGGATTGAGCATGTAAACCAAAGCAAACGAATCGGAAAGTGCTTTTACGTGAATGTGTTCTATAAACTGTTTGGATAGAAATAATTGGGCTTGCATCCATTCCAGTTCCTCGGGGATTTTAAAGGTTTTTTTGTTTATCTTAATTTCGCCTCTGCCTTCAGCATTGATAAGAATTAATGGATTGGTTACTACATCATCAAAACCTTTGGGCAAAAACAATTTTGCTTTGCTGTTGTATGGAAAAAAATCGGTTTTATAATCGGGAGGAAAAGGAAAAATAAATGCTGCGGATGACGGAATAGACAGTAAAAAAGTATCTTTATTGCTATGCGTTATTTTAATAAATTTATTGTTCTTTGTAGTAATAAAGTGCAGGGTATATTTATCAGATATAGTGGTGAGGTTTGCCATGTATTTCTTAAAACCCGCGGTATTAAAAAGCGATGGATTGTTTATAAGTTCCCTGTAACTCAGTATTTTACCATTTTGCTGGAAATAGGTTTTTCGGTCGGTATCGAAAAGATGCCAAGCATCTTGAAAATATACTTCACTCACAACATGTCCGTCTAACCATAAAGTACGAGTAGGGTAACCAGCATTATACATCATTTGGCAAAAAAGTTCCGATTGCTTTCCACAGATGGCAAATCCTCGAGAGTTTAAAATAGTAAGGGGTAAAAATTTCCAATCATTATAAAGATTCTCGTGTACCAGTGCGTGTATCTGTGCATCAAACAAATTGACAGCCATTTGTTCGGACTCTGTACTATGTATATTTTTTCGTATAAAATCGTTTAGCGATGCATAAAATTTACCATTTAATGAAAAATTGAACTGAATGGTATGAGGGGTTTTATTTTTTATAACAATTACGGCATGACTTGAATCAACTGTTGTTAACGTTAGATGTTGAGTATAATTCTTTTTCGGAGATGGAATAAAGAAGAACACAACTATAATAATAATAACAATAAATACAATAATATAACTAATTTTTTTCATCAGCAATGCGTTTTAAATGATTGTTGTAATCGAATAGCCAATTTTTCGGCAGTAGTATATACAATTTCAGAAACAAAAATGTAATCTGGCTCCTGGCAGAAAATTTTAATGCCTTCTATGGCAGCATTTTCATTTCTGATAAGTTCAATTGCATCATTAATTTTGTTTACCGACGATTCAACAATTGAGCTATAGTTGTAAAAGTTCCTAGATTTATTTATAAAATGTTTTATCAATAAATCTTTTGCTTCTTTTATCGTCAGAACTGATGGCAGGTTTAATTTTTCCAATTGGCTGATTTCTTTGATTAAATAATAAATTTGCTTGACTAGCGCACTAAACATATTTAAATTTTGCTTTGTCGCATAGTTATTGTACAATTCAAATTTGAACGCAGTATAATATTGGTATATTTCAATAAGCTTATGAGAAGTAAGACTCCTTAAAGAAACTGTTAACGGAAAATCGACCTGATTAAAATAAACATTTATGCTTCGTTTATTCATATAATTAATCATGCTGGGGATTCCCTTCCAGTTATTTATCAATGGGCATACGTTAATGGTTATCCACCTTCCCCTTTTCATGGAGTATTCATAAAAATATTCAAAATTGTTCATTACATTTTCAAAAACACTCTTTTTTCTAATTTGCTCAAAAGTTTCTTTTTCAAAAGAATCCATTGAAACTGTAAAAAAATAGTTTCCTTTTTCAAGTAATAATTTTATTTGTTCATTCAGAATAGAACCGTTTGTAGTAATAATGCTCTCAATAGCAGGATTGTGCCATTGTATTTCATCCCAAATCTTATAATATAAACTATTAAGAAAAGGTTCGCCACCGCCAAATATAACTCTTCTTATGTCTTTCCACAACGGGCGAAGTTGCGTTATAAAATCATCGTTATAAAAAGAAGGAATAGGATCTAAGTGCTCTACATGTTTTCTAATAGATGAAGATAATTCTCCAGAGCACATGATACATTCAAAATTACAGATGTTTGAAAGTTCAAACTCCAGTTTCCTGATAATAGTATCATTTGTTTTTTCCTGAAATGAATCATAGTCTAATGATTTTAGAAAAAAATAGTTTTTGGAGTGAAGCATTTGTTCACAAAACTGGCATCCATCGTACAAGTTATAATTACGAAGACTTTCTCTGAAGTTATT
>CAYSIN010000122.1:0-6895 GCA_964431135.1 uncultured Bacteroidales bacterium | reverse complement strand
TGCAGCCACTTCTTCATATAATACCAACTTGCTAACAAGTTCATTAAAACAATTCACTTCGCTATTGTTTTAAAACTGTTAGTCTGTCGGCATCCCGTCTCGTCATTATTGACGAGATTAGAGTTTGACGGGACAAAATTCATTTCATTCTTTTGTTAGCGGTTTGGTATAAATTTATTTTTGAGTAACTATTCACCCCCTCTCGTCATTGCGAGCGTAGCGAAGCAATCTCACCATGCAGCCACTTCTTCATATAATACCAAACTAACAAAAAAATGATTTATACCGATACGCATTCAAAAATAGTTAATCGGTAAAAGCATTCATATTCGGTTTAACCTCTTTAAATGCAATTTGGTATAAGACGAAAAAGAACCCTAAGATTTTCCACAAAGAGCGCAAAGAAATAGATATCAATACCTTGCGACCTTTGCGCCTTCTTAGCGAACATTGCGGTTATATTATTATTTTGAATTTTTATATCGATATGCATTCAAAAAAATTTAAAACGATTTTTTTAAGGAGCGACTTAAGTTGTAATATTGGGAATCAAGAACATATATACCTATGTATATATTTCAAAAATTTATTGTACGTTTGCATTATGTTTGATTATTCTTTATATGAATCGTGTTACCTCTGTCCGCACCAATGTGGTGTTAATCGTTTAAGCAACGAAACCGGTGTATGTGGTACTACGTTCAGGCAACATATTGCATCTGTATGCATTCACAAAGGCGAAGAACCTGTCGTTAGTGGGAAAAATGGAATTTGTAATGTATTTTTTTCGCATTGCAACTTGCATTGTATATATTGTCAGAATTACCAAATAAGCCAACAAACAAATCCGATAGAACAAGTGTTGACTACGGAAGAAGTTGTTCATCAAATTATAACTATACTGAATCAGGGTATTCATTCGGTTGGTTTTGTTTCGCCTACGCACGTAGCCATACAAGTGATTGATATTATAGAACAACTATGGGAAAAAGGTTATAAGCCTGTTATTGTATGGAATTCCAATGGCTATGAGTGTGTTGAAACATTAAAAATAATAACTCCTTATATCGATGTATTTTTACCCGATTTTAAATATGGTTTAGATGATGTAGCCCTTGCCCTTTCGGGAATTAAAAATTATTCATCTATTGCTATGGCTGCCATTAAGGAAATGTATTATCAGAAGGGAAATGCACTTCATATCAATGATGCGGATGAATTGGAACAAGGGCTTATAGTGCGACATTTAGTTTTACCTAACCATGTAGAAAACAGTTTAAAAGCATTAGAACTACTGGCAGATGAAATAAGTCCACGTATTTCGGTTTCGTTGATGGCACAATATTATCCACCCGAACAAATTAATTTACCAGAAACTCTTCGGCGAAAACTATATGCAGACGAATATCAGACAGTAGTTGATAGAATGAACGCATTGGGTTTTATGAAGGGATGGATACAGGAATTTGAGAGTAGTAATGTTTATCGTCCCGATTTCAGCCAAACACATCCCTTTGAAAAAGCAAAATGATAAATTCACAACGCAATATTATAGATGAAATTTGAAAAAAAGAGAGTAAAAAAAATGTTTTAAGTCCTAAATCTGAAGTGTTATGAACTTGGTGTGGTTTGGCATTGTTGTATTTGTAGCCTATATAATCTTTATGCTATACATGCTGTTTCATTTGCGTAAAATTTCACTTTCAGATTTTCCGTCACAAAATAATTTACAAAATCAAATCAGTGTGATAGTGGCTGTTCGTAATGAAGAAAAAAATATTTCCGTTTTCATACAACATTTATTAAATCAAACATACCCTTATTTTGAACTCATTGTAGTAAATGATAATTCGAATGACAACACTGCTCGCATGGTTCAATCGTTTAATGATGCACGCATTCGTTGGTATCAACCCAATAAACCGGTTAAGGGGAAAAAAGAATCTCTAAAAGCAGCATTGGAAATTGTTACCAGCGAATGGATTGTTTTTTCGGATGCCGATGTAGTTCTATCAAAAGACTGGTTATGGTCGTATGCACAGAAAATAAAAAAATGTAAATACGATTTTATAATGGCGCCCGTAATGATGACTTCAACAACGCAAAATTTTTTGTCGCTGTTTCAACAAATGGATTTTGCTTCCATGCAATACGTTTCGCTGGCATCGGCTCATGCAGGCATTCCGTTTATGTGCAATGGTGCCAATATGGCTATCAAAAAAAGAACGGCTCTTACACTGTATCAAAAAATAGATACAACTATTGCTTCGGGCGATGATGTTTTTTTATTGCATGCGTTTCTTCAAGAAAAAAAAGGTGAGGTTGAATTGAATCTGAATCAGGGCGCTGTGGTTGAGACATCTGTGGCATCAACGTGGAAAGAATTTATAAACCAACGGTTGCGTTGGGCATCCAAAGCCAAGTACTATAAAAACCATACTGCTATTTTTGTTTCATTGCTTATTTATATATCAAACCTGTTTTTGATGGTAGCATTTATTTTTTCGTGTATATATTTTCCTTATGTTTTTTGGCTATTTTTGATTTTTTGGCTCATAAAAATGATAATGGATTTTCTATTGTTCCATACAGGGAAACGCGTCTTTTTATTGCCAGCAGCATGGAAATTATATTTTCCACTTGTTTCATTTATTTATTTTTGGTACGTTAGTATTATTGGATTTTTTTCTATATTTACACCGATAAAATGGAAGAAACGTCGTTGGAAATAATTTTATGGCAAAAAAGTTCAAAAAATATAATTTGAGTACGGGCATTTACGACCATCTTCTTTTTTGGGGACTTATATCTCAAAAAAAGTCTCACGAATTAGTATTGCCATTGTCGGATGTATTATGTTTATCTTTTACTAAAAGCAATACAAGCGAATATCAGGCATACTTTTGTATGCAGAATGATGTGTATTATTTTTTAGTGAAAAACACTTCGAATTCGGTGTTTACTCCTTACTCCGTAGATTATGTTTTTGCTATTGCCAATTATTCGGGTGATATCTCCCTGTTAAAAAAAGCACTAAAAAAAATACAGGAAGACAGTTTTTTATTGGGCTTTTACGAATTACATCTTAAACCAAAAGAAAATACACACGCCATAGCATTATTGGATTTATTGATGCAATAAGAATAATAATGATGACTGAACGGTGTATCTGCAAATAATACCCAACCGCTCACAAAAGAATGAAATGAATTTTGTTATGTATTAAGCAAGATTAGACACAGATACAACTGTTATGAACAGGAAATATTGCATCGATTGCACCGAGTAAGTTCACCGCGTAAACGGCGTTCAACCAAATGTTCTACTTCGTGCTGTAAAGGTTGTATAAGAATTTGTTTAGTAATGTCGCTGGCAAATGCAAACATAAGTAGTTGACAGGCTTCTTTTTGCGATATGCCTCGCGAACGAAGATAAAACATGGCATCATCGTCTAATTTGCCCGTAGCAGAGCCGTGGCTGCATTTAACATCATCGGCGTAGATTTCAAGATGCGGTTTTGAACGGGATTTAGCATTTGAGTTTATAATAAGATTTTTATTGGATTGATAGGCATTGGTTTTCTGTGCTCCTTCGTTGACTAATATTTTTCCTGAAAAGACCCCCATAGATGCATCATCCAGAATACCTTTAAATAATTGATTGCTTTGGCAAGCAGGTGCTTGATGATTTACATACGTATTATAATCGATGTGCTGATTTTTATCGGCAAGCCATAACCCATAAAGTTCGTTCATGGCTTCCTTTTCATTCAATTCAACAAAAAAATTATTCCTCACAGTGCCACCGTGAAGTGTAACCATCGACGTGTGAAAGAGACTACCTTCTTGCTGAAAAATAAAATTATTGGTTATCTGTACCGAATGGTTGTGTGCATTTTGCATGCGATAAAATTCCAGATAGGCTTTTTTACCCAGATAAACTTCCGTACTTCCATTCATTATAAAGGGATTTGAATTAAGGCTGTGGTCGCATACCAGTATCTGATTGTGCTTATCGCTTTCTGATATTATTAAATGATGTGGATATAGTTGAATAGATTCATCAGCCAATACTAAATTAATGATTTGTAAAGGCTTTTCTAATTGTGCTCCCTGTGGAATATAGACAAACAAACCATCTTGCATTAGCGTTTGATTGATTAAATACATTTCATCGGAATAATGGGAGGGCGTGTTATTATAATATTTAAAAATCAATGCTGGATATTCTTTCATGGCTGCTAACATGCTGCCAATAATAATACCATTTGATTCTTTTTTTAGAAGCGGTTGCAACGGCGATTCATAAAACCAACCATTGACCAGCACATATAATTGCGTATCGAGCGTTGGCACATCACATTTAAAAATTTCATCTAAATTATTAATACGAACATTTTGAGAATTTGGGTAATAACGGTATGTGTTTGAAAAATGCTGTTCTAACGAAGTGTATTTATAATTTTCGTTTTTTCTTGTAGGAAATCCTTTAATTTGAAATTCATTCATTGATTGCTGTCTGTATGTTTCTAATGGTGAAATGAGAAATGGATGGGATGCCTGTTTGTAAAGTTCAAAGGCTTTCTCTATATGTTCCTTAGCCAGATTTTGTATAATATTGGTTTCCATATATTAATTGTGATATTCATTTTTTATCCAGTCGTAGCCTTTTTCTTCCAGTTCGAGTGCCAACTCTTTTCCGGCTGTTTTTACAATTTGTCCGTTATACAATACGTGTACTATATCGGGTACAATATATTCTAAAAGACGCTGATAATGCGTAATAACGATGTATGCGTTGTCAGGACGTTTGAGTTTGTTTACGCCATTGGCAACAATGCGTAATGCATCAATGTCAAGTCCGCTGTCGGTTTCGTCTAGTATGGCAAAAGTTGGCTCCAGCATGGCCATCTGAAAAATCTCGTTTTTCTTTTTTTCTCCACCCGAAAAACCTTCATTGACCGAGCGATTGGTAAGTTGCGTATCAATTTCAACCAGTTCTTTTTTTTCGCGCATGTACTTTAAAAAATCCGACGACGAAAGAGGTGACTGATGACGGTATTTTCTCATCTCATTTACGGCTGTTTTCATAAACGAAACCATGCTTACACCCGGTATTTCAACAGGGTACTGAAATCCTAAAAAAATACCCATTCGGGCACGCTCTTCGGGTAATAGTTCCAACAAGTTTTTCCCCATAAACAGTATTTCACCACTTGTAACTGTTACATAATCGCGTCCAGCAAGTACCGATGCCAGTGTGCTTTTACCCGAACCATTCGGTCCCATGATGGCATGTACTTCGCCTGCTTTTACTTCCATATTAATGCCTTTCAAAATAGGCTTTCCGTTTATTTCTGCTTTTAAATTTTTTATACGTAACATATACTTATTTTATATTTTAAATCATAAATTTTATATTTTAAATTTTAAATCATAAATTTTAAGGTTTTATCCTACACTGTTTTCGAGTGATATTTGCAATAACTTTTGTGCTTCCACAGCAAATTCCATAGGAAGTTTATTTAATACTTCACGGGCATAACCATTTACTATTAGTCCAACGGCATCTTCGGTACTTATGCCACGTTGATTGCAATAAAAAATCTGGTCTTCGCCAATGCGTGAAGTAGTAGCTTCATGCTCGGCTATGGCAGTGTGATTATCAATTTCGATGTATGGAAAAGTATGGGCACCGCAATGTTCGCTCATAAGCATCGAATCGCATTGAGTAAAGTTTCGTGCATTGTCGGCTGATGGAGCAATTTTTACAAGTCCACGATAACTGTTTTGCCCATAACCTGCCGAAATACCTTTGGAAATAATACGACTTCGTGTATTTTGACCAAGATGTATCATTTTTGTGCCCGTATCGGCTTGCTGATAGTTGTTGGTAACGGCTACCGAATAAAATTCTCCAACGCTGTTATCCCCTTTTAATATGCAACTGGGATATTTCCATGTTATAGATGAACCTGTTTCTACTTGTGTCCACGATATTTTGGCGTTTTCTTCCTTGCAAATGCCGCGTTTGGTAACAAAATTGTAAATACCCCCTTTGCCATTTTTATCACCGGGATACCAGTTCTGTACGGTAGAGTATTTGATTTCTGCATTTTTCAGAGCAATCAGTTCAACAATTGCGGCATGCAGTTGGTTCTCATCACGCATAGGTGCTGTGCAGCCTTCGAGGTAACTGACATACGATTCTTCGTCGGCAATTATCAGAGTACGCTCAAATTGTCCTGTTTGCTCGGCGTTTATTCTGAAATAGGTAGAAAGTTCCATTGGGCAACGAATACCTTTGGGAATGTATATAAAGGAACCATCACTAAAAACAGCAGAATTAAGGGCTGCAAAATAATTATCCGTATAGGGTACTACCGAACCCAGGTATTTTTTAATTAAATCGGGATGCTCACGAATGGCTTCGCTCATGGAACAAAAAATAATACCCATGTTGGCAAGATTCTCTTTGAACGTCGTTTTTATGGATACACTATCCATTACAGCATCTACTGCAACACCGCTGAGTTGTTTCTGTTCATCCAACGGAATACCCAGTTTATTAAACGTATTGACAAGTTCAGGGTCTATTTCATCCATGGAAGCGTGTTTAGTCTGTTGCTTGGGAGCCGCATAGTATATAATATTCTGAAAATCGATAGGTGGAATTTTTAAATGAGCCCATTGTGGCATCATCATTGTTTTCCAGTGTGAATACGATTTTAATCGAAACTCAAGCATGAAGTCAGGTTCTCCCTTGCGTTGCGATAATTCACGGATTATATCTTCGTTCAATCCTTTTAGAAATTTTTCCGTTTCTATAGGAGTTACAAAACCGTATTTATATTCCGATTGTGTTACTTCATTTATTATCTTGCTATTTTCATTTT
>CAYSIN010000121.1:0-6982 GCA_964431135.1 uncultured Bacteroidales bacterium | reverse complement strand
ATTGCTGACGAGACAAAATTCATTTCATTCTTTTGTTAGCGGTTTGGTATAAAAAGTACCTATTCTGTTTCGTCCTTGTTTGCAACGAGGATACACATTTTCATTCTTTTGTTAGCGGTTTGGTATAAACTTGCCGAAGAAATATCAAAAGTTCTTTCAGGTCTTATCAAAACTTTATGAACTTTTTACTTTATAAACTTTACAAACTTTTTACTTTATAACTGGGTACGGGGGAAATATACAAAAACGACTTTTTAAGAGATGACTATTTAAATTGATAGTGCTTTCTTACATCTTTCAATACATGCCATGTACACGATAAGCCCTTTTTGAATGTAACAAAATCTCCCTGTTTAATATGTACTATGCCTTCGGGTGTGGAAACTTCTACTTCACCTTCCAGAAAATAACATTGTTCTTGCGTGTCATAAAACCACTCAAACGTAGAGACTTCCTTTTCCCAAATGGGCCATGAAAAAACTTTTTTGCTTTTCAATTCTTCTTGATTTAATTTTTCTACTATTACCATTGAATTTGTACACATCGTCATATTTTTTATTGCAAAAATAAACTTTCTTTATCAAATGTTTTATATCTGATTTAAAAAAGATATAGTTTTGTGATAGATTTATGTATCGTTATTTTACAGACATATCGTTTGATGGAACGGCATACCATGGCTGGCAAAAACAGAAAAATGGATTAAGTATTCAGCAGGTGCTGGAAGAAAAATTTTCATCCAAACTCAGGCATTCTATTAAACTGACAGGCTGTGGGCGAACCGATGCGGGGGTACATGCACGCCACTATGTGGCTCATTTTGATTATCCTAAAAAAATAGATATTCCATTGTTGGTTAATAACATGAATCGTTTTTTACCACCCGATATTTCCATCAATAAAATTTATCCGGTAATAGAAAAAGCACATGCTCGTTTTTCTGCTGTTGAACGTACTTATGCCTATTATTTAGTTCGTTCCAAGAATCCATTTTACAGGAATTATAATCTTGAAATTTCAGTTCCTTTGGATGTTGAAACTATGAAAAAAGCATGTACTCTGTTGATTCAAACATCCGATTTTACCAGTTTTTCAAAACTTCACGGAGGACAAAAAGACAATCGCTGTACACTTACAGAA
This sequence comes from uncultured Bacteroidales bacterium, assembly GCA_964431135.1. Classification (GTDB taxonomy): domain Bacteria; phylum Bacteroidota; class Bacteroidia; order Bacteroidales; family GWA2-32-17; genus Ch61. The sequence continues at coordinate 5,842 of CAYSIN010000121.1, read as the reverse complement.
TGTACATGGCAGAATAACGATGAACAACTTATTTTTACTATTTCTGCCAATCGTTTTACGCGGAATATGGTCAGAGCCATTGTTGGAACCATGCTTGAACTTGGAAAACAAAAACTCGGTTTGGATGAATTTCAGCGTATTATTCATGAAAAAAATCGTTGTCTTGCTGGAGAATCGGTAGATGCCAAAGGACTTTTTTTGGAAAAAGTAATTTATCCCAAAGAAATAACATCCGATATCTCTTACAAACAATCTGACTAAATAATTTTATTCAGTGATGAAATACCATCCCACGTTTTTCTATAAAAACATAGTTAGAAAATACTTGAATGAAATGCTCGCATCAAACCTTCTGCCTTAACAAGACATTCTTCGTATTCTTTTTCCGCATCAGCATTAATGGTGATAGCACTTCCCGTAATAAAGGAGGCATACCTTATTTTTGTGTTTATTTGTAAACTTCGTATAACGACATTAAAATCAAAATCTCCACGAGGGTCTATATATCCTACTGTACCTGAATAAAGTCCCCTGCGAACGGCTTCATATTTTTCTATCAGTTTCATGGCACTTATTTTAGGTGCTCCCGTCATGCTTCCCATGGGGAATGTTGTTTTAAGAACATCGGTAAATGGAATGCCCTCTTTTAATTGTGATTGAACCGTTGATATCATTTGAAAAACCGTAGGATAAGAATAAACTTTACAAAGTTCTGTTACTCGAACACTTCCTTTTAAAGCGGTTCGGCTTAAATCGTTTCGCACTAAATCTACAATCATACAATTTTCTGCCCGCTCCTTTTCACTATGTTCTAGTGCATACTTTAATAAAAAATCTTCTTTGTTGTTTATACCTCTTTTTATGGTTCCTTTGATAGGTTGAGAAATAATAGTATTTCCTGATTTTTTTATATATCGTTCCGGTGATGCACAAAGCAAATAATTTTCCTTATGCCTGTAATACGCCGAAAATGGCATGGGAGTATGGTGCATGAGCGAATTGAAGCATGCGGAAGGCTCTTCTATAAACAAATCATTATAAAATTCTTGACAGTAGTTCATTTCATAAATATCACCCATCTGAATATGCCTTTTAATATGCGAAAAATTATCCAGGTATTGTTGTTTCGTTATTTGCTTATGAAAAGGAAGGATGTTTATTTTTGTATAATTAGATACCGTAAAGATTAATATTTCATGATGAAGATTCTCTACCTCTGTTTCGGTTTTATTTTCTGAAATATGATATAGGACTTGATTATTTTTGAGTTCAATGATATAGGCAGGTTGAAAAAATGAAAGCATGGGAAATTGAATATTATCGGGCAAAGAAGACGTTAACATCTCTATTTCATTTTTTACATCATACGAAATATGTCCAAAAAGCCAATCTTTACATTGCCTGTGCCAATTATATAACTCATCAAACGAAGAGCGGGAAACAGGATAAAATAATTGTTCTGCACCTAATGCCGCCAGCAAAGCATATTTGGATGTATAACCTGCCGAATCTAATATTAAAAAATGTTCAAACTGTGAAGCAAAACATATAAGTTTTTGCTTATAATCCAACGGATTTCCTATTTCATAACTGACAGTTTTTCTCACCCTGTTCAAATTTTTTTATACGATAAATATAAAGGGTGAAGCCAAAAGTAAAAAGTATGAAATGGACGTAATGGATAATTCATAATGATGGACTGATTATGGTATTATTTTCATAAAGAGCAAATTCCGTTTTTTGCTTTTGTATGTATGTTATCCAGTTTCTAAAAATTATTTTTCCGTTGGGTGTTAATATAGATTCTGGATGGAATTGTATTCCTTTCACAGGGTAGCGAATATGACTCAGTGCCATGATATATCCCTTGCTATCAATGGCAGTAACCATCAGTTCAGCGGGTAAATTATTTCTATCTACTACCCACGAATGATAGCGTGCCGTTAAAAATATTTCAGGCAGTGTATCGAAAAGAGCATCCGATGCAATAACTCTTGTCTCGCGAGAAACGCCATGATGTATTTCGGGGAGGTTTATCAGCGTTCCACCAAAAGCCTCACCAATTGCTTGATGACCCAAACAAATTCCCAGTATGGGTTTTGTTTTACCGTACACTTTTATTACATCTATAAGAATGGGATAATCATTTGGCAAGCCCGGACCCGGTGAAATTACAATTCCATCGTAACATGAAATCATAGACAGTTGTACTTGATGCGGTCTTATAACATCTAATTGTGTGCAATAGGGCTCTAAATAATGAACTATATTATAGGTGAACGAATCGTAATTGTCGATAATTAGCAGTGAAGCAATCATATTGGAGTTTAATCTTTTTATATTTACAGAAGTGATATTTTTTATCAAAAGTACTAGATGATGTTTGAAATATCAAATCTGTTAGGAAAAATTTTAAGATTTACTTCAGAAATTGAAAGTACATTTGCTTTTTTGTAAATTATGTCATATATTTGTAAAAAATATATACCCCACAAATGCAAGAAGAATACCATATATACCAAATTTGGTCGGATTTAAACACTTTTTTGTATTTGGAGTGTATAAATAAAAGGAGTTGGCATACATGATAATTAATGACCTATGAAAATACTTAAATTTATTTCAGTCCTTTTTATTTGTATATCCATTTCTTAAATTCAATTGGACAGCATAGAGTTTTAACATTTGAAGCATATTGCTATCAAATTGCATACATGCCCGACACAAACAGTCATTTATGGTATTCGTATAATAGCGACGATAGTACGATAACAATTTATGGCGACTTAGGAGTATATAATTGTGGCGCAAAAATAATTTATACAGCAATAATTGACAGCAATCAAATAGTATTAACTAATAATGTTATTGATACATTAATGCTTACTTGCATGTGTTATTTCAAAATCACAATGCATATTGACAGTTTTTGCTATCAAAATTTTACAGTTATGTATCAAGGAAATTATATACTTCAAATTATCAACAAACAAGAAGACATAGAAAATATTATAATAACACCAAATCCATCAAATAATTTTATAGAAATAAATTGTAAGGATATATTTAATGAAAATAAGATATTGATATATGACATTGACGGAAAGATTCAGAAACGTATTACAATAAAAAATAAAAATGAACTCGTTGACATTTCAGACCTTAAACAAGGCATTTTCTTTGTAAAATTGGAAAATACAAATAAGATAATTAAATTAATAAAAGAATAACGTAAGTTAACACGGGGTATTTACATGAATACTTACATTGAGCACAGATTTTCATATATAAAATATACCCCTAATTCAAGATGTTGAAGATGGTCTGAAAATTTTTTTTATTTTCTAATTGTTTATGATTTCTTGATTTGAAAAATAATTGTAAGGATCCATAATTAGGGTTATTTATATACATGATAAAGGTATGTATAATTTATTAATACAATACAAAAAAAATAAAAACTTTTCAATAGAACAATGTTAATAAGTCTTTAAAGAGTTTTATTAAATCGAGTGGATATGTTATATGATAAATAAAAAATCGTTAAATATACACATATACCCCTAATAATACCATGAAATACAGATATTAAAAATCGTAAATAAATGATAGTTAATTAAATACAAGAAATGCGTTAAAAAATATTTTAGGGTTGCTATTTAATATGAAAATCTGTGTTTAATTTAATACCCAATCGATAGCAAAAGAATGAAATGATTTTTAATAGTGATAGAGACAATTTATAAATTATTCGATTTAAAACAAAAGCGAAGCGTATTGTTTTAATGAACCTGTTAGAAAGTCGGTATTGGTATAAAATATGTACATGTTTTTTAATGCGTAAAAAAGAAATAATCAACGCTTGTTATTTTATTAAAATAGATGTACATTTGCAACCACAAAATTTTATATCATATTCTATGGAAGAAAAAGATAATGAACTTGAAAATCAAGAAATTGAAGAAAATATAACCAACGAGGAACACAAAACGGAAGGTGAAACACTTTCGAAGACAGAGGCATTTATTGACAAGAATAAAAAGAAAATTATTTATGCCGTCGTAGCATTGGTTGTCATTATAGCAGGTTATTTTATTTATAACAAGATTTATTTAGGACCAAAGGACGATGAAGCACATCAGGAAATGTTTATGGCAGAAAATTATTTTGCCAAAGATTCATTTAAACTGGCTTTAAACGGCGACGGACAATATCCCGGTTTTATTAGAATTGCCGATGATTATAGTTCTACTCATGCTGGAAATTTGGCAAATTATTATGCAGGTATTTGCTACCTTCATCTTGGACAGTTTGAAGATGCCATTCAATATTTAAAAAAATATTCTACAGATGATGTATTGTTGTATTCTTCATCTCAGGGGGCATTGGGTGATGCCAGTTTGGAATTGAACAAACTAGAAGATGCTGTTTCGTATTATGAAAAAGCAGCCAACGATAAGCCCAATCAATTTTCATCTCCTTTTTATTTGATGAAACTTGGATTTGTATATGAAAAACTTAATCAATGGGACAAGGCGTTAGAAGTATATGAAACCCTTGAAAAACAATACAACCGCACCAACGAAGGTAGAAAAATTGAAAAATACATTATGCGGGCAAAAATAAAATTAAACAAAGACGAACTATAATATGACAACACGTTTAAAGCAAGATATAAAAGGAGAACTGGACGGTTCTCCTTTTTCATTCGGAATAGTAGTGGCTCAATGGAATGCTGAGATTACAGACGCTCTGTTGCAGGGTGTCTTATCCGTTTTAAAAAAAGCCCATGTAAACGAAAATAATATAACTGTTATAAAAGTACCGGGAAGTATTGAATTGACAAAAGGGGCTCAATGGCTCGCCAATACTATGAAATATGATGCCATTATTTGTTTAGGTTGTGTTATTCAGGGAGAGACCAGACATTTTGATTATGTTTGCCAAAGTGTTACACAAGGTATTACCGAATTAAATTTACAGTATGATATACCGTTTATTTTTGGTGTACTAACTACACTCAATCGTCAACAGGCTATAGAAAGAGCAGGTGGGAAAATAGGTAATAAGGGCAGCGAATGTGCCGAAACGGCTATTTCAATGGCATGGCTCAGAAAAAATAATTCGGTATAAGAAATTTCTTTGGAACAAACAATATATTTTAAGGGACGACTAAATACCAACGACCAGACTGTAATATATTTTTTCACAAAAACAAGAAGTTATTCACATCAATTTTTTTCTCGTAAAAGATGTAAAAAGCCTTCGTATTTGTATTCTTTTCCGAGTTTATCCTTGGCTTTAATAATAATATAGTAAACGCCCGGTGTAGCATTGTTGCCGTTAATTTTGCCATCCCAATATTCATTTATATCATTCCACTCAAATACCTTGCGTCCCCAGCGATTATAAATGGTAGCCTTAAATTCATTAATTGCTTCACCATGAACCTTAAACACATCGTTGTTTCCATCATTGTTGGGAGTAAAGACGTTTGGTACTTCAAAAATAGGAGTTTTACCTATACAAAATGGCTCATAGACAGCCGTATCAATACATCCTTCCTTGCTGGTAGCCACAAGCATTATGATATAACATCCATCCTTATCAAACGAAAAAGTAGGACTAACTGCATTAGAAGTCGTGAGTAGATTATGATATACATCATACACTCGCCATGAATATTTTCTGCCATTGAACGATGTATTTACCATCGTTATTTCGCAGGGCGATAGTTGCTGTTGTTCTAACAGTGTGGTGTCAAAACTTGCAACAACATACCCCGTGTCGTGAACCATAATGGCAACGGTATCGTGGCAAATAGTGCCCGGTGCAGCCGTTT
>CAYSIN010000120.1:0-7197 GCA_964431135.1 uncultured Bacteroidales bacterium | reverse complement strand
TTATCGTTGCGATATATTCCGGTTAAACCAAAAACAGGAAATAAACTGCTGTAAAAATAAATACAAATCCTGTAGAAATTTTGACTCATCGTCCATTCACAGGATAATGTAATTACATCATTATTTCATCAATGCTTTTACTGGTTCAATACCGGTATATGTTCCTTCCTGAATGGCTTTAAGAACAGCACCGCCCCCTGTAAAGATATAATAACGTGGACTGTCGAGGGCAACAATGTATAAACCGGGCAATAATCGTTTCAATTCTTGCATGGTGTCGCCACCGCCATATAATTTAACTGATTCGGGACTTTCGTCAATAATCTGGTCAAGGGCAATAGTACCTTCGTTGAAATAAGGCATGTATCCCATGACAGCATTAACAAAAATTGTTTTTGCCTTATGAAATACATCAATAATATGGGGCTCTTTAAATGATTCGGCTGCTACATCGAGCACATAATTCAATGATGTCCCGCTTTTAAGTTTTCGTACATCATGCACTCTGTATTTGCCTTCTATTTTGCCTTCCAATGTATCCGATTCAACAATGTAAGGGCATTCAATTAATTTGTCGCGGTATTGTTTGGAAAATTCAACAAACTTGCGTGCAAGTTCAAGGTCTTCTGCTTCAATGCCTTTAATAGAAATATTGTATTTTGCCGATAGGTAAGCATTGTATATAACACCTCCCAGCATCAAATAGTCTGATTTTTGCAGCAGGGCATAGAGTGAATCGATTTTTGTATCAAATTTTGAACCTGCTACTACAGCGATAAACGGCTTGTCAGGGTTAAAAATACGTTCAAGATTGATTAATTCCTTTTGCATCAAAAATCCAGCATACGATGGCAAATACTTGTTCACTTTTACCGTTGAAGCGTGTGGCTGCCATGAACCAAAGGCATCGTTTACAAAAATGTCGGCCAATCCAGCCAGTTGATGGGCAAATCTGTCTGCTTCTTCTCCCTTAGATTCTTCCCCTTTAAACCATCGCGTATTGGGCATGTATATGGCATCCAGATTACCTTCACGAAGTTCACGAATTAGATGATTGACCGATGTCTCTATCCCAAAATATCCATTGTTACCATCTTTGGTAAAATCGGGCACTGCAATATTTATATGCAATTTGTTTTGCAGGTAATCTACAATGGGCTGTACCGATGTACTATCGTTTATTTCTATTTCACCGGTTTTCTTATTTTTTGGACGACCTACATGCGTCATCAAAATAATTTTTCCACCTTTGGCATTGATATGATACAATGTGCCAATAGTGGCATCAATACGATATGGGTCAAAAATAAATCCTTTTTTCACTACGTTATGGTCAACGCGTACCAGCACGATTTTATTTTTCAAATCGGCTTCCTGAATTCCTTTAATGGGAAGTGTATTAATCATATACCTCTTTATTTATAATTATTTTTTCTTATTTACTTTTGATTTTACATTGCTGTTTACAATTTTACGGATGGCAGCAATTCCAGGCAATTCTTTGCCTTCAAGGTATTCAAGCATAGCACCACCGCCGGTAGAAACATAACTCATTTGGTCTGAAAGATTATACTGATTAATAGCCGCTACCGAATCGCCACCACCTACTAATGAAAACGAACCACTAATAGTTGCACTTGCTACGGCTATAGCAATGGATTTTGTTCCCTGTCTGAAATTGTCCATTTCGAAAACGCCCATAGGTCCGTTCCATAAAATAGTTTGTGAATGATTAATGATTTCTGCAAAACGGCGACGTGTCTTTGGACCAATATCTAACCCCATCCAACCATCGGGAATGCTTTCGGCTGAAACAAGTTTAATATTGGCTTCGTTGGAAAAACCGCTGGCAATAACAGCATCCGTAGGCAAATAAAGATTTACTCCCTTTAACATTACTTCCTGAATCATGTTTCTGGCAAGTTCAATTTTCTCATCTTCTACAATAGACTCTCCCGTTTTTCCACCCAACGCTTTAATGAAAGTAAATGCCATACCACCGCCAATTATCATATTATCTACCTTGTTCAACATGTTTTCTATGACACCAATTTTAGTACTTACCTTGGCACCACCAATAATAGCAGTAAACGGCGGTTCGGCTTCGAATAATACTTTATCAAGGTTTTCTATTTCATTTTCCAGTAAAAGTCCAAAATATGCATTTTTATCAAAATATTTAACAATGGTAGATACAGAAGTATGGTGGCGGTGCGATGTAGCAAAGGCATCGTTAATATAAACATCTGCCAGAGAAGCCAATTCCTGAGCAAATTTTTCATCTCCCTTTTCTTCTTCAGGATAAAAACGAAGATTTTCCAACAATGCCACTTCACCTGGCTTCATTTTTCCACACACATCAAACGTTTTTGGACCAAATAAATCACGCGTGAAAATCACGTTGCGACCTAATAACTTTGATATCAGCGGTACCAATGGAGTAAGCGAATAATCGGGTTCATAACCGTTGGGACGTCCCAAATGCGACATCAAAATAACCGTGCCCCCATCGTTTAATACTTTATTAATGGTAGGTAACGATTCACGTATTCGTGTATCGTCTGTAATTTGACGGTTATGATTTAAGGGTACATTAAAATCAACGCGAATAAGAACTTTCTTATTCTTGAAATTTACATTTTTTATTGAATTCATATATGGATGATTAACTATTTTTCAGGCTTCTAAATTAATGCTTTTTTATTATTTCAAAAAAAATATACTAACCCGAATAATTTCTGAAACTCAATTTTTTTAAATAATTAGTATAAAAGCAACCCTCCATTATTTTTTTTCGTCTTTATATAAAAAATTGACTTTATGAATAAAAAAATTTTGTTGTTTATTTTACTTTTTTTGGCTTACCATGCTAAAAGTCAAATACAAATAGACCAATCCTATACACCGCAACAATTGGTTCAAAATTTTTTAATTGGCGGTGGACTGACGGTTAATAATATTACATTTTCCGGAGTTTTATCAAGTACAGGTGGTACTTGTAATCAAATAGCCTTGTTTAATAATGGCAATACTACATCATTAGGTATGAACTCAGGTATTGTAATTGCTACGGGATGTGTAACCGATATCCCACAACCAGGCTCTTCCTTTATGAGTCAAGATTTAGGAGGTCCAGGTGTTCCTGACTTGACATCTCTATCGGGCAATACTACTTTTGATGGTGCTGTGCTTGAATTTGATTTTGTTCCATTGGACGCACAGATTTCTTTTACATATATTTTTGGTTCCGAGGAGTATCCTGAATATGTAAATGCTGGATATAATGATATTTTTGCATTTTTTATTACAGGACCTAATCCTGGTGGAGGAAATTATGCTAATCAAAATATTGCTTTAATACCAGGAACAGCAACTCCAGTATCTATTGACAATGTTAATGCCGGGTCCTATGCTCAGTATTTTATTGATAATGATGGCACTTCAAATCAACCTGTATTTGATGGTTTTACTACTCCGTTAAATGCTGTAGCAGAGGTAGTACCCTGTCAAACCTATCATTTAAAAATCTGTATTGCCGATGTAGGAGATGGTGTATATGATTCGGGTGTTTTTTTAATGCGAAATTCTTTGAGCACGGATGCCATAGATATTACGGTTAGTTATTCATCGGGTAGTGGTCCAGCAGGAGAGGGGTGTTCCACAGCAACTGTTACAGCAACCATAGGCAATGCACCTACATCACCGGTAACGGTTAATTATTCTATTGGTGGAACGGCTACCAATGCTGATTTTACACAACCTATACCTACAAGCATTACTATTCCAGCAGGACAAACGTCTGCTTCGTTTACTTTAACTCCTGTATTGGATGGATTGACCGAAGGCGTAGAATATGTAGTTTTTAGTATGCCAAGTACGTGTGGTGGTTTTACTACGGATACGGTATATATTGCCGATAACTCCCTATTATCAGTTAATGCAGGATTAGACCAGACATTATGTGCTACTGCCATGCCTGCAACATTAACAGCAACCCCTACGGGCGGAGTTGCTCCTTATACTTATTTATGGAGCAATAGTGCCGGTAATACTCAAACGGTGAGTGTTTCACCTGCTTCCAATACGCATTATCAGGTAACAGTTACCGATGCCTGTGGGCAAACAGCAACCGATGCTGTGGATGTAAATGTTGTTCCAAACCCTACGTCAACTTTTACTGCAACAACCCCTATTTGTGAAGGACAACCTGTAACCGTTACCTATCAGGGAAATGCAAGTGCAGCAGCAACATACAACTGGAATTTCAATGGTGCTACTATTTTATCTGGTGGCACAGGGCAAGGACCTCATCAAATAACATGGAACACAGCAGGAACTTATACTATAACTTTATCCGTTTCTGAGAATAGTTGCAACAGTCAACCTTCGCAACAAACAATTACAGTTTACGCTGCTGGAAGTCCAAACTGTTGTACCATGCCTACACCCTATGCCGGCATTGATAAATCCGTATGCAGTTTAACCACTGTTCTTGAGGCTAATCCTTCTATGGCGGGTTCATGGACAAGTATTCCTGCTACCACTACTATTTCGCAGCCATCCAATCCACATTCCAGCGTTACTGTTCCTACTGCAGGAACGTATCAATTTATATGGACAGAATCTTTTTCGCCAGCATGTACCAACAGCGATACGGTTACCATAATATTCAATCCAGCACCTAATGTTTCCGCTTCCGCATCACCTTCTTCTATCTGTATAGGCACATCTTCTATCATAACTGCCACTGGTGCGACAAATTATGCTTGGAATAATGGTGGAAATAATCCACAAACCGTTACACCTGCATCTACGACTACTTATCAAGTTACTGGAACCGATGCCAACAACTGTATGGCTGTTGCAACTGTAACTGTTACTGTATATCCTTTACCCAATGTTACTATAACAGGAAACGGTTCTATATGTCAGGGACAATCTACAACCCTTACAGGGAATGGTGCTGTAAATTATGTCTGGACTACGGGATTTAATACACCCAGCATAACCATTTCTCCTATTACCGATTCTGATTACGGTGTTACTGGTACCGATGTCTATGGATGCACCAATACGGCAACGTTTCATGTAACCGTTATACCCATGCCAATAGCCAATGCAGGAAATGATACGGCAATTTGTGGACTAACTTATACGCTTCATGCAATTCCTTCGGTAGGAACAGGTACATGGACCAGCACAGGCAATATCACCATTAATTCTATAAATAGTCCACAAGCCATTATTACAGCAACTCAAAGCGGAACTTATACTCTTGTATGGACTGAAAACAATAACGGTTGCACAGATGCCGATTCGGTTATTGTTCAACTAACACGTATTCCAACGAGTACATTTACTGCCGATACTATTGCTTGTTCGGGTAATGCAAGCCAGATTAATTTCACAGGTATTTCAGATGTAAATTCATCTTTTACATGGTCATGGGATGGAGGGAATGCTATTCCCGGTTCGGGTATTGGTCCTCATCAAGTATCATGGAGTACTACAGGAATTCATACAGTAACATTGAGTGTCTCGACCAATGGCTGCGCTTCTTCTACCACAACCATTTTACTTTATAATCCAACACCGGTAACAACCAGTTTGAGCAAGACAGACTTGCTTTGTAATGGTGCATCAAACGGTGCTGTTGACTTGACTGTTTCGGGTGGAAGACCACCCTATACTTATCAATGGAGCAATGGAACACCAACCCAAGATTTGTTAAATATCAATGGAGGAATATACACCGTTACCGTGACTGATGCGAGTGGTTGTACTCAAAGTAATGGGATTACGGTAAATGAACCATCCAAATTGATTGTTTCAATTACTCCTGTTCAATATATTTGTATGAGTCAGCCGGCGTACTTAACCTTGACGGCTACAGGAGGCACTCCACCTTATACGTTTTACTGGAACGGACAACCTTCGAATGCGACAATTGCTGTTTATCCAACTACGGATACTTATTATTCGGGTTACGTAGTAGATGCCAATGGGTGTACTTCTCCCATACTTCATACTTCTGTTTTGGTTGCACCTCCCGTACAAGTTACCTTATCTGCCAATACAAATCATGTATGTCCCGGTGACCCTGTAATGCTTACTACTGTTATAGAAGGCGGCGTTGGTCCTCCGTATATTATATACAATCAAGAAGGCACTGTAGTCATACCACCTATTTATATTTATCCTCAATATACCAATTTCTATACGGTACGGGTAGAAGACGCTTGTGGAACTTGGGATACATCGGGTGTTTACATATATGTATGGTCCTTGCCTCCTGCCGATGCATTGGCTGACACCTTGCAAGGATGTGTTCCGTTGACTGTACATTTTATTGAAGTGAACCCTGATAGTGGACAATCGTATATTTGGAATTTTGGTGACCAAAGCAATCTGTCTCTGGCAAAAAATCCTGTTCATACCTATACCAGTGCTGGCACTTATGATGTTACATTAACTGTTACTTCCATACATGGATGTAAGACTATAAAAACATATAACGACATGGTAACCGTATGGCCTAATCCAAATGCTCGTTTTACATGGTTTCCCGATTATGTAACCGAAGTAGAACCAGTAACCAATTTTACGAATCTTTCTACAGGAGCATTGTGGTATGAATGGATATATGGCGATGGCGATTCTTCCAGTGTAGTTAATCCCAGTCATCGCTATCCCGGTGCTGGAAATTATAATGTTATGCTGATAGCCGTTTCTAATAAAGGTTGTCGTGATACAGCCATAGCACCGTTAAAAATTTTAGAGCAATTTACTTTTTATGCGCCCACAGCCTTTAGCCCTGATGGTGATAGGAATAATGATTCCTTTTATATTATGGCACATGGCATACTGGAAGAAGAATTTACACTGGAGGTATATGACCGATGGGGAGAAATTATATGGTCAACTACGAAATATAGCAGAGATAATGAGTGTAGCGAAAAATGGGATGGTAGAGCGAAGAATCATAATATTGCTCCTATAGGTACTTACTCGTGGCGTGCTATTTTCAAAGATGATTTTTATAAAAAGCATGAAAAAGTAGGGGCAATTACGATTATTAAATAGTCGTCCCTTAAAAACTCATTTTAATCTTTCTTGTACTTTTCTTTTTTTCCGCAAAAAAGAAAAGATACCAAAAGAAAAAACTCGTCTCGTCATTGCTGACGAGATGAAATTTTT
>CAYSIN010000119.1:0-7273 GCA_964431135.1 uncultured Bacteroidales bacterium | reverse complement strand
GCATGGTGAGATTGCTTCGCTACGCTCGCAATGACGAGAGGGGATGAATAGTTACAAACATTAAAAATATTATTTTTGAATGCCTACTTTACGTAATTCAATGTAAGGTAATGAAAGTGGAAGTATTATTTTATCCGTAATAATATTGGAAACAGTAACATCGTTTGTGTTCTCGTTAAAACGAGTAAGATAAATACCTGTATTTTCATATCCACCTTTTTTATTAACTTTTTTAAAATAAAAATGTGAGGATAAATTATGAATAGTAACTGAATTTATGCACGATTGAAACGATTTTCCATATTTTTGTATAAGCGTAAGAAAATAAATGCCACCATCGTATCCCAGAAAACTGAATTTACTGGGTTCTATCTTATATAGAAAACGATAATCCATAACAAATCTTTTAACGTCAGGTTCTTCATAATTAATATATAAACAGTGAGTAGCGTATGTATGTAAATTGAATAAATGCTCTAATTCAAAATTCTGTTCAAACTTTTTCCACGATGGAAGGTAGGAAAGAATAATTTTATCATTTTTGGTAAAATCATTTAACTTGTTAATGACATTCAATACAAACGTCTGTGATGAGGATGGAATAAAAACAACATTAATTTTGTCATTATCCAAAACCTTATCCAGATTGGTATCATCACCAGATTGGTTAAATACAATTTCTTTCAACGATGGTGTTTTTTGAGGAAAATTTTGTGCAAATATTTCCATATAATTCTTTTTATAGATGGAAATAAGTTGTGATTCTTCGCTATTTCCGCTTTTAATAATAGAAATATTTACAGAATCAAATGAAGCAAAGTAACGTACTTCCTGTTCTATTTGAGAAACAAGACTTGTATTTAGTTGGATAACATTGGAATAATTATACAGAGCATGATTGGAAGTATTTAGTGGGTCAATCACGTTGATATGTTTTTTTTCTGCCCATACTGCTACAATCTCAAAAATATTTTCGTTAAAAGGACCTATTATCAAATCAACATCCTGCATAGCCTTGTCGTTAAGTATTTGTTTAATTTTGGATGAATCGTGCTTTATATCATATTGCAACAATTCAACACTCAATCCTTGTTTGCGAATACTGTCCAATGCCATTAGAAAACCCTCATAAAACTCCAAATACGGTTTAGCCACAGGCTTAAAATCAATATCGGTTGTAGATTCTTCCTCATCCAAAGAAATAATATCGTTACCCAATGGTATCAGCAAAGCAACTTTAATAGTCCTGACCGGAGACAACAGGGTATTGCAATCGGCTGTATTTAACAAAACCGTTTCGTTATTAGTAGTATTGATGATGTTTTCCTTACTATTTTCCTGAGATATTTTTTTTGACGTTGTATCTGATGGATAAAGCAATGCCGGCGGTTTAACATAAATTTCCTGCCCTACCACAAGTCCTACCGTTTTTAAATCAGGATTAAGTTTGTACAGTGTTTCTTCACTTAGTTTAAACTGTTTGGTAATGCCATAAATTGTTTCCCCTTTTTGAACAATATGTTTTGATGGGTCTGGTTTGAATGATTTGGATAGTTCACTTTCTTTTTTGGGAATAGGAGTTTCCTTATTGCTTTGAACAACCGAATAGTCGGCAGATGCGACCTGATGAACAGGTATAATTAGCGATTGTCCAACTTTTATACCATTGGATGCGTCAGGATTTTTTTGCACTATTTCTTCAACGGTAACCTTGTACATTTTTGCAATGCCATAAAGTGTCTCGCCTTTCTGCACTGTATGTGTTTTATTTTCAGAAGGCGTTGCCTGAATTGGAATACGCAATTTATCCCCTGGTTTTATACCGTTGAATATCTCAGGATTTTCATACGCAATGGCATCCATACTTACTTGATAAGTCTTTGCTATACCGTATAGTGTTTCACCTTTTTTTACTTCGTGTATATAATACTTTTTCCCCTCTATAACTTCGATGGTAGTTGACTTGTTTTGTGCATATACAGACTCCATAGAGCATGTAAAAAGCAACAACATCAATCCTATCATAATATTCTTGTACATAAAATAATATTTACACAAAAGTAATGCAAATATTTTTATGAGCACTCCATTTTAAGCAAAATATGAAAACATAAATATACCGTCGGGATGCACTAACCAACACTATAAAAAAAGTGTCCGTAAGACACTTTTCATTTCGCTCCCCAGCCAGGACTTGAACCTGGGACCCTCTGATTAACAGTCAGATGCTCTAACCAACTGAGCTACTGAGGAATTTTTGCAGGTGCAAAGGTATATATTTTTTTGATAAAAAAGAAATACTTTTGCAAAAAATTTTTTTTACACATTATAATTATATGTATATGAAAGGAATTATTGGAATAGGAAATGCCATTACCGATATAATGACCTTGTTACCCAACGATGAATTGCTTCAAAAAATTAATTTTCCTAAGGGAAGCATGCAAATGGTGGATGAAAATATAATAGGTAAAGTAGAAACATTGGTTAATCATTTACCCAAAACCATAACATCGGGAGGAAGTGTTGCTAATACCATGTATGGTATAGCATCGCTAAAATTTCCATCAGCCTATATAGGCAAAATCGGTAACGACGAAATAGGAAATTTTTTTAAAAACGATATGGAAAAACAAGGAGTAAAATGTTTTTTCTCTCCATCCACTCTTCATTCAGGTAAAGCGATTGCGATGGTTACTCCCGATTCAGAGAGGACATTTGCTACCTATTTGGGTGCAGCCTCTGAAATGACTCCTGCTGATATTAATCCTGAGTGGCTCAATGATTATCAAATATTGCATATTGAGGGATATTTGGTTTTCAATACCGAACTTTTGAATTATTTGGCAGAAGTAGCAAAAACAAAGAACATGCTCATCTCGTATGATTTGGCAAGTTACAATATTGTTGAATCCAATATTGATTTTATTAGGAACTTCATTAATAAATATGTGGACATCGTTTTTGCCAACGAAGAAGAAGCAACGGCATTTACGCAACAGGAACCACGAAAGGCTATTCATGAAATTGCTGAAATGTGTTCTTATGCTATTGTTAAACTTGGTTCAAAAGGGTCTCTTATAAAACACGACGGAAAACTATACGAAATACCCACTATCAAAGTCAATTCTATTGATACTACCGGCGCTGGCGACTGGTATGCTTCCGGTTTCCTGTATGGATTATGTAATTGCTTGTCTATGGAAAAAAGTGGACAAATTGCATCATTATTGGGGAGTAATGTCATTCAACATATAGGTGCAAAAATTCCTCAAAATATACTAAATGATATACTGCCTCAAATTTATAAATAGTCTTAATTTACACTATTCTATAGAATAAATTATCAATATCTTATCATTTTACAATACAGGATTATCTTTTCACTAACAAATTATCTACTTTAATCAAAAATTCTCCATTTTTATCAACTTTTTTTGTTTTTTTTAATGAAAAAATTATATATTTGCTTTTTTAAAAATGAAAGTTATGATGAAGAAAAACGCATTCGTTTTAATTGTATGCTCAGTGCTTTTTATGCAAAGTGCATGGGCACAAATATCATTAAACCTGACAGGAGCAGCACCCAATACGTCCGCTGCCTTTGATGTGGATTTTTCTAATTTGGGAGTTCTTATCCCACGTGTGGAATTGACAAGTGTATCTGATGCTACTACTATTGCAACTCCTGCCAATAGTTTACTTGTATTTAATAAGGGAACCGCAGGGCTTAGTCCGGCCGGCTATTATTACAATGCAGGCACTTCTGCATCACCCAACTGGGTTCGCTTCATGACAGGAAAAGAAGCATGGATGATTACAGGAAATGATAATATTACTGCTTCAAGTTCTGGTTATGGGACTGCCGTAAACAATAATTTTATCGGTACAACAACTAATATAGATTTTGCTTTTGCTACCAATAATTTGGAACGTATGAGAATCAAAACTGATGATGCAAATAATTTACGTATAGGTATGGGTACTGCTTATACAGTTAACATGACAGGGAGTGGTAACCCGAGTATTTTGCATTTGCATGATTGGGGAATAACTACGAATGATTATTCACAATTGAATATTAGTACTTCTTCTACTAATGTGGGGAGAGTTGGCGTTATTAATTTTGGAGCTACTGCTGTTACGAATGATAGAAGAACTGCGTCTATTGAAAGTTATTTATCAGTCTATTCAGCACCTAATGCATCGGGCGACTTGCGTTTTTTTACAAATAATGTTAATGTTTTTCAGGAACGTATGCGTTTGGTTGAAACTGGACAACTTGTATTAAGCGATAATTCCACTTTTCCTTCACCTACTACAAATTATTTATTTACAATTAACCCGACTACTAATGAATACCGCAGTGGTATAAGCATTCTCATGTCTGGCGCAAGTTCTACTGCTTATGCCATTAATGTTTCAAGTGCAAATGCCAATAGCCGAGGTTATATTTATGAAAATACATCCGGAAGTAACGGCGTTTTCTTTGGTACCGGAGCAATACTATCTTCAACAAATATTGCATCAGGCTATACGGCATACAGAAATAGTAGTGGCTTATCGTATGGTTTATATGGCATTAATGGTACAAATGCTGCTTATGCAACGAATGCAAATGTTTGGGCAGCCTTTATTCAAGGTCGTGCTGTTATCAGTAGTGAAAGTTCTCCGACTTCGCCATTAGGAGTTGACTTAGAAATACGTAATACAACTACGGGTTCTGGAAATCCTGCCACTTTATCATTAAGACAAACGACACAAAATGCTACTTCAGGCAATCTTATGACAAATATTAATTTCGGTGACAATTATTCTACTAATCCTCAAGCACAAATACAAGTTATTAGGGATGCTGCTTCTACCGGTACTACTGATTTGCCCACATCTATGATATTTTCAACTACACCAGATGCGTCATCCACTTTAACTGAACGAATGCGAATTGCAAATGATGGGAAAGTATATATAGGTACTAATGTATATACCGGAAGAACGGCACCATTGGTAGTTCAATTAGATGGCTCATACTCTAATCCTACACCAACTATTATTGCTCGCGCTAATTCAAATACAAATAGTTTTTTAGGAATAGGTTATGATAATGGAAATAATGTTGGGTTTATTCAAGCCAGAACAGATGGAACATCTAATAGACCCCTGTATTTAAATTATTTAGGTGGGGATGTTATTACGAATGTTAATGGCGGAAATGTTGGTATAGGATTAAATAACCCTGCAACAGATTTAGATGTGAAATCTGTTATTAGTTGCGTAGGTACTAATTCTTCTGCATCTGAAGGGGGACAAATTAATCTTTGTGATTATGACCAATTGACCGGAGGTCAATCCAATGCATGGTCTATTGATAATAATAATAATAAAGATTTTCGAATATTTTATAATTCTACAGGAAGTATAGGACTATATATTTCACATACGAATGGTTATATAAATATTGGTGCTGATTTAGCAGCAACATACCGCCTTCAATTACCTACTACTGCCGATAACGGAGGTACAGGTTATGCACACGCTTGGGCAACAACTTCAGATTCACGAGTTAAAACAAATAGAGAAACTATTCCGTATGGTTTAAATGAAGTACTTAAACTAAAACCTATTAAATATTTCTATCACAATTCGCATTTTGAAAATAATAAATTAATAATTGATAACGGTGGTGCTTATGACATAGGATTTATAGCACAGGATGTTTATTCTATTATGCCTGAAATTGTTAGTAAACCAGATGATGAAAACAAAATTTTATGGGCATTAAATTATGACAAATTTGCTCCTGTTCTTGTTAAAGGTATTCAGGAGCAGCAGCAAATAATAGATATGTTAAAATCTGAAAACGAATCATTGAAATTAAAGTATGAAACTCTCCAAAAAAGACTGGACGAAATAGAAGCCAAAATAAATTCAAAATAAAAATACAATTTATACCAAACCGCTAACAATAAAATGATTTAAATTGCTTTGGTTCATGCCGACAGACTAACAGTTTAACCTGCATTATTCATCTCGTCAAACTCTGTTTTGTCATAATAAAAAAAATAAGGACCTTTGCAAGTACATTCATAAATAAAAATGGAAATCGACCATTCAGAAAATTCATCGGAAAGAGAAATAGTGTTTTCAATATACAAGGGTTACTTGTTCAGTTTTATTCTAAGTGGCTTATGGTTTTTATGTTGCTGGCTTGCTATAGGTTTTTTATTTGGAAATCATGAGGTTATTCTGGAAGGTGCCAAAAAAACTTTTTTTCATGTTGAGTTTGGTTTACCTGTTTTTATTGCGGGTATGATTGTCAGAGAATGTTTAAAAAGTCTTGTACTTAAATTTTATGCGAATATTCCATGGAACGCACAAAATACAGGTTTTTCCATGTCGTCGCTCATGCCGTATGTTCAGAGCAAATATCCCATACCTGCAAGAAAATATGCATTAACATTGCTCATACCACCTTTTATTTTAATTCAAATAATATGGTTATCGTTTATTTATCAATATGGTGAATGGATTATTTTATCAACACTATGGCTTTTCTTTTCGGGTTTTGATATTTTGACCGCATTCAAACTTTATAAATACAAATCTTTCTTAGCCGCAGACCATCCCGACTTACCCGGTGCTATTATTTATGAAAATCCTTTTTAAATTTCATGCCTTATGAATAAAGAACTTACTACCGATTTAAAAAACAAAAAAAGTATAACCGTAGAACACAAGCATAGTGCCAACGAATATGGTTCCGGTTTGCTTGATGTATTTAGTACACCTGCCATGATTGCTTTAATGGAGCAGACAAGCAACGAATTGTTAATGCCTTATTTGAATGATAATGAAACATCGGTAGGAATAGAAATAAATGTAAAACATTTAAAAGCCACGCCTGTAGGCGATACTGTAATATGTTATGTTCAACTTATTGAAATACGTAAAAACAGAATTACTTTTAAGGTAGAAGCATTTGATAGCAAAGGAAAAATAGGTGAAGGCATTCATAAAAGAGCTATTGTTGATAAGCAACTTTTTATGACTTCCGTGCTTAACCTTCATCATTCATAATATAAATTAATACCAAACCCGCTAACAAAAAAATGAAATGAATTTTGTCCCGTCAAACTAACCGTATTATTTTAATGAACTTGTTAGCAAGTCGGTATTATATAGCAGAATTCAAATATCAAAGTTAAAATATCAAATTTAAAATTTCAGAACTCCTGACCCATATATTGATAATCAATATTTTTGTAAATTTGTG
>CAYSIN010000118.1:0-7488 GCA_964431135.1 uncultured Bacteroidales bacterium | reverse complement strand
TGCTGAAGTTCTAAAATTTCAATCTTTTTTCATTTTACCTCCTTTCATTTTTGTTTTTATTGCTTATAACGTTCGGCGGTATGAAAAGTTGCCGGTTGCGGGCGATTTCCTTTCAAGTTACACAAAAGTTGAAGCGAATTACAACCCTTGAATAATCTACTAACACGGCAATTTTTTATACCGCTTGTTGTGTGCTGGCATTTGTTTTTGTACTTAATATGTCCAATACTCTTTTAATGTAAATTCAGTTGAATTATCCAACTTTAACAAATCTAAAAGTCCCGGCTTGTGTTCTAACCCGACCAAAATTACAATCCGTTTGTTTTTGTATTCCTTTGCAATCTTTTTTATGTTGTCTGTCATTATTTCGTTTCGTTCATACCAATGTTTTTTTCATTCTTTTGCAAAATCAATCCATTTATGAAGTTTCTTTGTGTTCTCGACAATCGAAAGCATTTTGGGATAAATGATTTTTTCTCGCAATGATAAAAACTTTACCATGCTATCTGTATTTAAATCTTTTGCAGAACCAAAAGAAATATTATTGTAAAGTTCTTGTGCATAAAGTATTAATTCCAGATCTTCTCTGTCTTTCTTGCTTAATTCATTTTGTTTGTATAGTTCAAGTACATCTGTCCACATTTTATCCTGATTATCGAAATAGTTTGAGTTTCGATAGTACTCATTTCTTCCTGTCATATCGAAAGGACGTAAATCAACTTTATGGGTTGATTGGTATTTTTCCGCGCCGATATTTTTGTTTGTGCAAAGCAAGTCAGGATATTTTTTCAAATTAAAATGGAAGTCATCCGTAAAAAACGCAGAATCCAATTCAATAAGCACTACATTAGGGTTCATTTTTATCAATATGTTATAAACGCTATCGCTGTTAAAATAACTTCGCTCTTCGTGATTTGTGCCGACAATGCAAAGTTCGGTTTGAGAAAATGCAGTTTGCGAAAGAATGGATAAAAGCAAAAGGATTAAAAAAAGTAGTTTCATGTCTATTGTGTTATTTTATTTATCCGAGCTTTCACTAACCCACTTTTCGATTTCTTTGACAGCATCGGAAAATTCTTCACGATATGTTATTTCCATTACGGTATTATAATCGGTTTTCAGTTCATTTTTCGGTGGTATTTCTTCATCATAAAATTGATAGCGCTTTGCCAATTCTTTGTAAAATTCATCATCAATAAAACCATCTATTCCCAAAACCCTTCGTAAATCCGGAAAATAATTATAGTGTATGAAACCTGTAAAAACATCACTGTATTTAAGGTTGTTAGGAAATGGTATCATGTCAAAAGCATCATTTCCAAAGGGTGTACCCGCAAAGTTAAATGCAATGTCTTTTTTGCCGGACTTTATAAAAGAAGCTTCCCATTTCCCATCATGCTGTGTTCCAATTGCCGTTTCAGGAACATCTTGGTCAGTAATTTTTGTTGACTTCAGAATAAATGAATTTATATATACATTGGCGACTTTACTCCCAAATTCATCTGCAATGAAGCGTCCTGCATTTTTTCTGCCAAACATATCTTGTAAAAAAGCATGGCGGTAATTTAGTATGACCAATGCTTTTTTTGTTTTACTTTTTTTATAGTATTTGATAAACTCTCCCGCTATAAAACTGTCGCGGTCATTGCTATGCGTAGCACTTTGTTTCTTTTTCTCTTCGTCAGAAGCTTCCCAACATATTCCAAAATCAAGATTGAAAACATTCACTTTTTTGTCATCTTTGAGTTTTGAGTTTATATTATGAACACTCTTTAAAAAATATAAATAATTTGCTTTTTCCCAAAGTGGAAACATGTTTCGTTGCATTTGTAGGGCGGATTTTGCAGCTTCATCATTTGTCAAAGAGGAATTATGCAGAAAATCATTTAATTGGTCATTGTATTGAGAATTACCTATTTCAGTATACACGTTTTGTATATGCTGAAACCGACTGTCTTTCAGTATATTAATAATTAAATCGTATTGTGTGATTTCGCCATGGTCACGTTCACACAAAATTACAATATCATATTTCTTGAATAATTCAAAAACATAATCTTTGGAAGAGGTGTGTTCCTTATTCAAAAAATCTGTATAGATTTTCAAATTTTCATTTGATGTAGATTGGCTTTGTTTAGTTGTTTTACAGGATATTACAAGAAATCCAATCAAAATAATAGTCAATAATTGTTTCATTTTAGTTTGCTTTAATATCATTTTAAATACGTTGAGCACCTGCTTGTTGCTTGCACCCAACGGTTGCGTGTATGAAACGTTGGGGAAAGCGGGCTGCGTACCTATCCGCCAGCACAAACGCCGATGCGGGGCAGAACGCTTAATTTAACCACATAAACCCCAATGTTTTATACACGATGTTACCGCCAGTTATTTTTTCTTCCCGTTTATTTGTTCATTAATAAAGTCCTTTAATGTGCTTTTTAATTTATCTGCTCCAGAAATACTGTCCTGATAAACAATAATTCTGAAATGTCGCAAATCGAATGGAACGTCATTTATGTCCTGTGTCAAAAGAATTACCTCCTTATTCAATGCGTGTGCTAAACCAAGTTCATAAAATACATTTGGATTTCTTTCTGTCAAATCTGCAATTAGAAACCTAGCCTTTTTTACATTATCCCAAATGTCTTCGATAATTGGTTTTGATGTGAAAATTTCATCAGCTCTCAAACATTCTAATTTTAAGTCCTTAATAACAGGTTTTATTATGCTTTCGTAAATTGGATTTAATTTGTCAGTAAATGGCATTATGATAAAACAAAGATTTTCATTTACTTTCACCGTTGATTGCTTGAACTCAATTTGTTTTTCAGGAGCATTCGGTTGCTCAGGTTGAACTTTAATTTTCTTTGAGACTCTCAAATTTTCGAGTTGAGATTGAGGCATATCAAGTTGTTCCAGATTTTGCAAAATTTTTGACAAATCTGTTTTGCCTTTATCCCAACGAATAAAGTCTTTAAGTGTCAATTCCATTATATTAAAGAAGCCGTTTTTATCCTGACTCCATAATGTATCTAAAATAAGTTGAAAAGCTTCTTCATAATCACCTGAATTATCAAACCCAAGGAACACAACATTACTACGACGACGAATCTCCTTATTCGCTGATTCCCAAAGTTGGTCGAAATTATGCTCAAGTGCTAAATGGTCATATTCACTAGTTTTTAGATAGCTTCCAATGTTTATTCGAAGTAGATTTGCTATCAGTGGTTTAATTTCTGGATTTCTAATTTCAATTTTCATATGTCGTTATTTTCATAATTGGCGGTAACGATGGCATTATGCAAAGTTGGGGATTATGGAGCAATTCATTATCAATGTACAAAGCACCTGATGCGAACCGCAATATTTAATTAACCTACTCACCCCCAATTTTTTATATTGCATGTTAGCCATAGTGGATTTCACTTTAATTCCTTTACAGCACGAAAATTCAAAAAGTCGGCCTTTAAAGTTTTCTTTCTGGGCCATACACCACCATTATAAACAATGATGTAGACATTTGAACTATCTACTTCTGTTGATGTCCACCAATAAATTGTTTTAAGGTGAATGTTCCATAATGGTGATTCTTTATCAGGCTGAATCTTATATATGGCTTTTTTGTCTATTTTATTCCATGTCCCTCCAGCATTGTTGCCATGATAGACCATAGAACGGACAGCTTCATCGACTGTTGGTAAACGCCAGATATTAACTTCATCTTTTTCCAATTTTGTTCCATCAATACTCAAATGTGCGCAGATCTTTTGAGCTTCGTACCATGAAATTCCTTTATCAGGCCAACCCGGACCCTGGGGAGCCCACATTAGACTTAATCCATTACCTACTATTAATCTTGTCCCGAATTGATTATCATTATATCTGTGAGTAACCCTAATAACATGATATGTCCCAATTCCAAATATCAGAATCAAGGGTAATACAATAACAAGGAAGTAAGCAAATTTTCGACTTTCAAGTTTTCCAAACCAATAAAGCAAACCCAACCCGGCAAGAGGTACTGAAACCAGAAAAAAGCCAGAATTCATACGACCAAATAAAAAGTAACTTGCCACAGCTAATAACAGAAATAACACCGAACCAACTTTATTCCACCTGATTGAAATAAAAGAGAGAAGCATAAAGCCTATTGGCATCAATAAATATTGTCCGAACATAAGAACTATGTTATCCCATAAATTTTCAAAGTACCAGCCTTCATGAAAATTTTCATTTATACCCCAGTATGCCCAAAAGTTAGCAAAAATGGCAGATACACTAACTGCAATCCAAATGATAATTTTTTTATATCCTAGCTTTTTCATAATTATTCATATATTGGGTAAAATCATTACACGGTTTGTTCCATTATGGCTAACGGTTACGTATATGAAACGTTTGGCATTTCGAAGCACTTTCCTGTCATGTTACAAGTACTTTCGACACGGGCTGAAACGTTTGATAAACCACTGACTACCAAATGTTTTATACACGATGTTGTGCGTTCGTGCATTTTTATAATTCTCGTTCTATGTCAATCAAATAGTTGTATGGATTCTCTCTTAAACTATTCTGCTTGTCAATATTATATGAAATTAGAGAGGCAATCAATGAAACGCCTGCTCCTGCTAATAAAGCTTGTGGAACTGTCAGACCGAGCAAATGTAAAGGTATCGAAGTTGTAGGTACGGAAAAAAATCTAACCTTAGCAAAATTATCTGCTGCCCACTTAATACCAGATGAATCTAATCTTTGCTTTAAGTTATTGTATGCTGGTAAAAACTCATCATTATAAATCGTCTCAACTTCTTCTTTGAGGATTTTAACTGAAATATTATCTGGTATTTCCTTTAATAATTTTTTTAGATTAGTTCGGAATTGCCCTAATGCGTCTCTATGATTATCTTTAAATGATAAAATATCAATTACATTAGTAGATGGATGAAAATCAATCCTTTCAATTATTAAGTTGATTAAAAATCCTTGTGCCAAATGATGATTTATTCGAATCGGTCTAAATTCTCGTATTTCGGGATTTAAACCTTTAATGCCAAGTTTTACTTTATCTGAAAGATTAGAACATAACGGATTATCAGTTAGAAGCCTGTATCCTTGCTCTTCACAAATCTTATTTGCAAGCATTGTCATATAATAACTTGCAAATGATGAACTTACTCAGAACCATTCACTATCTATATTATCTTCAAGTATGTATCTTAATTCATGTGATAATTTACTTGGATGCAATCTAAATAATCTTTCAGAAAGTTTATCATGATGGATGCGCGCCATTTTATCACGATGTATGCCATGTAAGTCATTACCTTGCCATATTAAATTATAACCTTCTTCAGTATTCAAGAATTCTAAAAGATTATCCGACAATTCCCTTACTGCATAGTGGTCAGGATTTACCAACTCTGGCTTTAATATTTGCCTTTCACTTAAAATGGAAGTAGTTCTATTTGCGTAGGGTCTCGGAAAAGATTCTGGAACAATCGTATGTATTTCGTCCCAAAAGAGAAGATTAGCCTTAAGCCAATTTTCATTATTTATTTCAATTGTCGGGTAAAATAAAGCTTTTGAATTTGTCATAATCTATATTGTTAGTAGGGTTTTCTTGCATGACGCACAACGGACGGGGCTATGAGCAGTTGGGGACTTCGTGGACGCGAACCTATCACCCGTTACCGAGCTTGCAAGCGAGAGCGACGCACGCCCAACAACTTAAACCCCAATTGCTTATGAGCCCTTGTTGGCGGTAGTTTTTATTTAATTTTCAATTCATCAATCTTATTTTTCGCCTCAGTAAAGGCACTTTCAATTGTTTCTCCATTATCAATAAATAATGTATTATCTGAACCATATTTTTCAAGTTTTACATACCATGATGCTTTTCCTCCACTTACGTAATATCCGACTTGAAAACCGTCAACTGTTACAAACTTATTTTCAAGGTAGTCTGGATTAGATGCAATATCCTTATCAACCTCTGATTTAAGTACTTTTAAAGCCTTTAATACTTCTAACAAATCAGCATATTCAATCGACGCTGTACTTGTACTATATTTACCTTGCTTTTCAATTTGATAAAAGAAAGCTGAATTTACTCCGTTATTAATTTTTCTTATCCTTGTTTCTGCTGCAACATAAGAAGTCCTTAAATTAGGCAATTTTGTATCAATGAATTTGGTTATAGCTCCAGTCTTTGAACTAAATAAATCCATTTTTGTAGTAGTTTTTTCAGCCTCTTTTTTTTCGTCTTGACCAAAAAGGGTAACACTTGCAACTAAAAGTGTTAAAACAATTGTAGTTTTTCTTAACATAGCTAATTTGTTTAAATGATTAATTATTATTGCGTTATTAGAATTATTTTAAAATCCTATCTCTAAATCCCTCTTTTATTAAATCCTGCATTTCCGATATTAGTAAATCCCTATATTTTTCAATAGCATTAGATTTTTCAGGTTCTTGAACTGTATCTATCTCTTTTTCAAAATCTGATAATGATTTATTGCTAAAATCCAGTAATTCATCAGATAACTTTTTAATTGTAATCCCTGACTCATTGAATTTCTCAGATAAATTTTCTAATGGGTTACTTTTTGCATTTCTTGGTATTGAAGAAACAACATTCTCTGCAATCCTTAACAATTCACGTTTTGAATCATTAAATAATGCTTCTACTCTTTTTTCTAAGTGTACTTGTAAATTACTCATAATTATATCCGTTATTATTGTGGTTGTCTCTTGTAAAATTACCGCTAACGTTGAGTGTATGCAGCGTGCGGGAGTTCGTGGCCACTTCATTATCTACCGTTACCGCCCTTGCCAGCGAGCCCTGAACTTTCAAATTACTCTGAAACCCGCATGATGTATACACTGTGTTGTAACGCGTTTTTTTTTATTTATCCATTGTTTATTAAATCATCAATCTCGCTTAGATGCAGTTTGAAATGTCTCAAGTAATCAATAATTCCATCTTTTAGGGAAATCAATCTTTCTTCGCTATAATGCCACTGATTATCCAATTTGGATGGATCAACATTTTCAATCACATGGACAATGTGTAGATTTGAGTATTTCCACATATTAATCATGTTTTTCCAATCTTCTGCTTGATAATTCTGAATAGCTATCCACTTATCATTATTCCCATTTGTTGCATAGTTTGGGAATCTCAAAGGACATTCTTGATATTGCATATGAACAATTCGATGAGTATTATTCGAAGCAGAATCAATCATATGCCCAACAATCTGTTTGATTGTCCTGTTTTGACTATTACACCTTTGAGTTATCACATCGTTTGACAATCTAAGTAATTTTGTTTCCCACTCATCAATCAAGGTTAATACTCCTTGTGTAATTGGTTCAAATTCTTTAATCATAATACTCAATTTATGTTAGAAGCGATTCTTAAAATGCGTTACAACTCGTTTATATATCTACCATAAGTAAGGTTACACGCCCAAAATGGACTTGTAT
>CAYSIN010000117.1:0-7633 GCA_964431135.1 uncultured Bacteroidales bacterium | reverse complement strand
TCTGCATTTGCTACATAAAACCTTAATGCTTCAGCATTGGTAGAACCTAAGAAATTACCGCTGCTTAATGAGTTTCCTCCGGTTGACCATTTTTGACCACCCTGAGCAATAACATTTATGTTGTAAAAAACTATTAAAACTACGATTACAACAACCTTTAAAAGAATAATAGTATGTTTCATAATGCTTGGTTTTTATTAATTAATATTTTATGTTTCAATATATTAGGAAATAATAAGGAAATGAATAATATGCTCTGCACATTGAAATTAAACACATGAAAAATGTGCATTAATTTGTGTTTAAAAGATGTCATCATATAATTTTAAGATAACAAAATATTTAATGTTAACGAAGATATAATAATAAGGTTACAAAAAACGTTAACATTTTATAAAAAGTTATGAACCATGTTAATAACTTGATTGTAAATAATTGATATTATGATAGATTACAAATAATCATAGATTTTCACGGTAAAAAATGATACATAAAAATTACGAGTATGAAGCACCTACAAATTTAATTTTTTTATACGCAGTCGTCCCTTATACCAAAACCGCCCACAAAAGAATGAAAATGTGTATCCTCGTTGCAAACGAGGACGAGACAGGGGTTTTTAAGGGACCACTAATTATTCGTTTTTCAGTATCACTATTTTTTTTAAATAAATATGGGAAGCATTGTACATCTTTAATGTATAAACACCGCTTTTTACAGAAGAAGGCAGTTCAATGGTACACGGGAAATGATTGATTGACTGTTGAAGCAGGCATTGCTGAGAGATTGAATATAATTCAACCGTTACAGGTTTATTCATCGTAAAAGCATTAATAGTAACATGGTCTTTGGCAGGATTGGGATAAATATTCCATAACTGCTCATCATCCGACAAAGGATTTACATACACCATACTTTCAAGGCTGTCTAATATCCAATTTTGCGGGTCAAACCGAATAGTATCAATTTTACTGTTTTGAATGTAAACACTGAACGTTTGCGAATTTTGATTGGGTATAAGTTTTACCAGCGTATCGTGATGATTGGCAAAAATAATCTGAAAAGGCAACGGAGTGGTAAATAAATTATTATCTGATGAACTTCCCCGCTGGTCTATATGAATGGTTACATCATTCCATCCTGTTGACGTACTGTCCTGTCGCCATGAAATATTGTAAATGGGATATCCTTTACCATAATAGTACTGGTCGAACAAAGGATGAAAATCGATGTCCGTATAGGATTCAAACAAATTGCGTACATCGGCACCAGTCATCACACTATCTTTATATGTTTGTAACAATAATTTTAGTGTATTAAAAAAAAGTGTGTCGTTATTACATAAATAACGCATCATATGAATAAGGCAGGCACCTTTTTTATAACTGAGATTCCCATTAAATATTCTGTTTTCATCCCATGCCACTTCAAAGGGGACATAAATAGAACCTTCGGGTTCAATGCGTGCTTGCCATTGGAAATGACGCATCGTTATATCCGCTGTTTCCTGATTAAAATAATTTTGCGACGCAATATATTCACCGTACGAGGCAAATCCTTCGTTTATCCATATATCCTGCCAACTGGCACACGTAACATAATCGCCAAACCACGCATGTGCCATTTCATGCGCTACCAGATAATGTACAAACGAACCCAACGAGGTCATGGTTTGATGTTCCATACCTCCACCTAAGGGAACTAACGAATGACCGTATTTCTCATCATGAAAAGGATACAATCCAAACTTGTCGCTGTATATTTGAAGAAAGTTCACCGTTCTGTCTATATCGGTTTTATTGTCAAGCAGACATTGTGGATTGGCATAAATATAATTCATAATTCGCAAACTGTCGCTCATGCCCGGTAAATGGGCATATATTTCATAATTAATATATTTTCCCACTGCAATAGAAAGTAAATAGTAAACTATGGCATGATGTTCTTTCCATTCATAACGCATTTTTCCGTTTGGCATTGGAGTTATGGCAGTCAACACACCTTCCGAACCTGCCTTGCAAGTACTGTCAACGGTGATAAAAATCCATGCCGAATCTAATTTATCGGTTAAGTCCTGTTTGCAGGGTAGCCAGTCTTTCAAGTGAAATGATTCAGAAAGCGACCATGTGATATGCTGATTATATTGTGAAGAATAAGTATTGGTAATTCCTCTTGTACTGCCACCTGTAGTAGAATAACCATGATACGATATGCTCACCCAAAAATCGGTATATGGATAAATAGGAATGCCGGGATAAACGATAACAGTATCGTTGCTGTAATAATAAGAACTGGTGATTCCATTAATATCAATACTATCCATTATAAAGGTAGGAGAAAACTCAAAATAAACAGCATGAATAGTATCCTGCCTGCTACGCAATTTATATGTAACCGTATTGACAATATACGTATTTGAATCGTTTGCTTCTATATTGATATGAACAAAACGCTGGTCGTAAATCTGGTGCAACGCCTTTTCTTGATTATATGCAGGCTTGCTGAAACTGCAAGCATAATTTGCTTTTTTGGCTTCTTCACACGTCTGTCCATTTAAAAAATAAAAACAGAATAACGCCATTATTAACAATGTATATCTCATAAACGGAATTTTAATGTAAAGTTATATAAATTTTTAATATTAATCATTTATCACCATAAAAAATGATATTTGAGTTTGATAGAATTGATTATATAGACAGATTATACCGATAATTTATTTTTATCAACCTTACGCTGCTTAGGCATGAACTTGTATTTTCTAATCCACGACAACATCAATCCAAAAATAATAATAAGCAACACGGGTAGAAGTAAATTAACTAATTGCAATGTGGTACGGTTATCCTCTATGTACTGTCTGTTCATAAGCCGTAATTGAACCGTTTTTGAATGCAGTTCCATAAAATTTTTCCCATCCAGCATATATGATACCAAATTCATGAAAAAATCCTTGTTCCCATAAGTTTCGCCTGTATATCTATCAAAGCCCAAAGGTATGGTTTGCTTGTTCATACCCATTCTGCGGATGTTGTTGCGTATGATATCTCCATCACCAATGACGGCTAATTGTGTATAAAAACTTTTTTCTTTAAATGCAATCTCCTTGTGTGCATACATATCGGGTGCCAATCGGTTCAGGTAAGCACTGGTAAAACATCCTTCCAGCAACACGGCAACCGGAATATAGGAGCGTGTAAAAAATTCTGCACGCAGTTTATTTTTAATAATGTTGAGACTGATACGGGCAGGAGCATTAATAGTACGTGCATTTTCGGAAGTAGTAAGCAATACTTTTTTTGATATGTTGGAATCGTCGCCTACCGTATCTACACTCGAAACAAACTGCCCTTTTACCAGATTGACATTTCTGCCAATAGGATGTTGTGTATTGGGTAACAATAAGGGAAAATAAACCCATGGTGAAGGAGAAAACTGCGGTTGAGAACCGGCAAGAGCCGTATTAACCGGTATAATGGCACATTGCATATCCTGTATCAGGTTTGGATAAATGCGTGCACCATATTTAAAAAGTTGGTCGTTAAGATTCACATCGTTTATGGTTGCAATAAAACTGTTTTGATAGGCAAGACTGTCTATGTTGGAATTTACAACATCCAAACACCATATTACTTTGCCACCATACATAATGTATTGGTCAATGATATATTTGTCAAATTCACTGAATATGGAATCGGGATTGGCAATGATAATTAGGTCATACTTGTTACGGACTTTGATTTCGTTGGTTACCGTATCGCGAACACGTTCGGCTAAACTGCTCAACTGACTATCTATGCGGACACGTTCTACAGAATAATATTCCTGCAAAGCATAAGTTATATCTGCTACATTATCGGCATTTAATTCACCATGTCCTACAATAAATGCTATACGTTCACCAAAATCTGATTTCAGTTTCCGTATGCCATTAATAAGTGAAAACTCTATTTCCTCCATCGAAGCATTTAAGTTTTCTTCGGGTGTTTTATTTACATTATTTCTAAGAAAGTCAACAGCAATTTCTTTTCCTCCATAAGTAATGAGTGCGCCGGGAAAAATAATTTTTTCGGACACTTTTCCTTCATCGTCTTTTTCCTGAACATTGGTAGGTGTCAAGCCTTTTTGATACAGTTGCTGGTAAAGTTCTTTTTCAGACTTTTTATCACTGTTCTCTTGAGGATTGATAAATTCATATTGCACATTGTCGCCCGCATACGTGCGAAACTCATCCAATGTTTCTCTTATCTCTTTTTCAAGACGCTTAAAACCATACGGCAAATCACCATCCAGATATACCTTTACATAAACAACATCTTTCAGGTTTTTCAAAATGTCTTTGGTGGTAGAAGTAAGCGTATAGCGTTTTTCGGCTGTCAAATCGATACGTTTAAATACATAGGTTGAAATATAATTTATTAAAAGAATGGTAATGGCAACCACAACAAAATCGCGAAGTATGCGTCTTTTCAACGATGTTCTGTTTTGTAACGTGTTCATTTCCATTTTCGACTTTCCAGTTTAATTTTTGTCAACAATAAGAATATAGCAATGATGCTAAGAAAATAAACAATATCGCGTGTATCAACCACCCCCCGACTGATAGATTTATAATGCTCGCTTATGCCAATGTTATAAATATAACTTGCCATATTACTGAACACGGGTAGCGAACCAATAGAATCAAATCCGAAAAAGAAAACAAAACATATTGCTGCCCCTGTAAGAAAGGCAATTATTTGATTATTGGTTATGGATGAAGCAAATAAACCAATAGATACATATATGGCAGCCAAAAAAACAAGACCAATATACGAACCGGCAATGGCACCACTGTCAAGATTTCCTGTCGGATTTCCCAGATGATAAACGGTAATATAATAAATAAGAGTGGGCAATAAAGCCAGCAAAACCAATATTAAACCTGTAAAAAATTTGGCAAACACAATAGTAAAGTCAGAAAGAGGGCGGGTAAGAAGCGATTCAAGCGTACCCGTTTTTTTTTCCTCACTGAATAGTCGCATGGTAACGGCTGGTACAAGAAAAAGAAAAATCCATGGCGATAAAATAAACAAACTGTCTATATTAGCATATCCCACATCGAGCAAATTGAACTGTCCGGGGAATACCCATGTAAAAAGCCCAATAAGAATTAAAAAAACAACTATCACCAAATATCCCGTAATAGAAGCAAAAAAACTGGACAACTCTTTTATTAACAATGCACGCATGTATATTGTTTTTCTGTTTAAATGAAACGGCAAATTTACATGAATTTTTTTGACTTGCCCATTTATAACGTTAAAAGTTTAAAATATTAACGCATACTTTATTGCGTTTAAACACCGACGCAGTGAGTACAATAAGTCTTAATAAATGATTTGTATGCAATACCCACTATCACTAACTTATTTTACTCCAATCTATATTTTGTGACGTTAATTTTTTTAACTTTACCAACAACGTAGGATATGTTTTTAATGAAGCATCATTTTTTAAAATAGTTTCGGCTTCTTGGTGTGCAAGCGAAAGTATAGGCTCATCGGTTACCAGATTGGCTATTTTCAATTCAAACGGCATACCACTTTGTTGTGTTCCTTCTATATCACCAGGTCCACGTAGTTTCATATCCATTTCGGCAATATAAAACCCATCGTTCGATTCGCACATAATAGCAATACGTTGTCGTGCTTCCTTACTTATTTGGGCAGGCGTCATCAGTATGCAATACGATTGTTCACTTCCTCTTCCAACTCTACCGCGTAGTTGATGCAGTTGCGACAATCCAAATCGTTCTGCACTTTCCAGTACCATGACCGATGCATTGGGAATATCTACACCCACTTCTATAACAGTGGTAGCAATCATAATTTGAGCCTTTCCTTTGATAAAGTAACTCATGGAAATTTCCTTTTCCTGCGGTTTCATTTGTCCATGCACTACGCTGATAAGGTAATCGGGTGGCGGAAATTCACGGGAATAACTTTCATAACCATCTTCCAAATCTTTATAATTAAAATTATCCGATTCTTTAATCAACGGAAATACAACATATACCTGATGTTTCTCACTGATTTGTTTTTTTAAAAATCGGAACAACGTCAATCGTTTGCTGTCCGATAAATGGATGGTTTTTATGGGTATGCGTCCGGGAGGTAATTCATCAATTACAGATACATCCAAATCACCGTAAACGGTCATGGCAAGTGTACGTGGTATGGGAGTAGCGGTCATAACAAGAATATGCGGTTCTTGTTTATTTTTTTGCCAGAGTTTTGCTCGCTGTGCCACACCAAACCGATGTTGTTCATCTATTACCACCATGCCCAGATTGGAAAACTGAACCGTATCTTCTATTAAAGCATGAGTGCCCACCAGAATATTAATTCTACCGTTTTGCAGTTTTTCATGTATTATTTTCCGCTCGCGTGTTTTAGTAGAACCTGTAAGTAAACTGATTTCAACAGACAAGTTCTTACATAACTGAGTCAACGAAGCATAATGCTGGTTCGCCAGAATTTCGGTTGGTGCCATTAAGCATGCTTGAAATCCATTATCCACAGCCATGAGCATGGCAATCAATGCTACAATAGTTTTACCGCTGCCTACATCACCCTGAATTAATCGGTTCATCTGTTTTCCGGAGGTAACATCCTTTCTTATTTCAGACAATACCCTAATTTGAGCCTTGGTCAATCTAAATGGCAATTGTTTATACAATAATTTCGTACATTTATCTTTTTCACGCAACAATAAATATCCGTCAATGTTCTTTTTGCGATAGAGTTGCAGGGTAAGAATATTTATTTCTATATAAAATAATTCTTCAAATTTTAAACGATACTCAGCTTTTTTTACCATATCCTTACTTTCTGGAAAATGAATTTGAAAAAGCGAATCTTTTAATGACATCAATTTATTTCGTTGGATAATCTCATCCGGCAACGGTTCAGCAATGGAATTACCATAAATTTTCAGAATAGACTGCTCTATTTTTCGTATTGTTTTGGAATTGATTTGATGTTGTTTTACTTTTTCTGGTATGGAATACTGTGGTTGTAATCCTTTTACCATGCTGGCTTCATATACCGACCAGAGTTCAATTTCGGGATGTGCAATATTGACAATGCCATTAAAAAAAGTGGGTTTGCCCAATACAACCATAGGTACGTTTAATGGAATATTTTTAGGTATCCAATTATAGCCATTAAACCACACCAATTCGATGATACCTGTGTGGTCTGCAAACCTTCCTATCAGCCGTTTCCCTCGCTTTTCACCTGTAAGTTGATAATCAATAATTCTGCCTTTTAGTTGAACATACGCAGTTTCGTCGCTGATATCATTAACGTTGGTAAAAACACTTCTATCAATATATTTGAATGGAAAAAAATACAACATGTCTTCAACGGTATCTATTTGCATATATTTAATAAATAATTCTGCACGCTTGGGTCCAACACCGGGAACATATTGTATATTATCAGACAGCGAAGGCATAAATAAAATTTATACGACAAACTTACAGACTAAATTCTACAATCACAAATTAACGTTTTTTGAACAGTAACTATTCAACCCGTCATTGCGAGGGAGGAACGCACGAAGCAATCTCAAGAAAATAGTCAATGAA
>CAYSIN010000116.1:0-7835 GCA_964431135.1 uncultured Bacteroidales bacterium | reverse complement strand
GTTTCGAATGACAAAAAGTTTGAAAAAAAAGTTAACATAGTTGCAACATTTTTCGTTAAAAGTCTCGTCATTGCTGACGAGACAAATAATTTCTTATAAATACGACATTATATAATTCATATTTAATAAGATAGGCACTTTTTAAGGGACGACTATTTATTTGCAAATGTTCGCTCAAGTATAGAACTCCTTACCTATTTTGCAATCTAAAACGGATGTTACTTTTAATTTTACAGGATTTATAATGGTTCCCTGTCTCGTCCTCGTTTGTAACGAGGATGTTCTCTTTTTTATTTATTCCCTTAATCTTATAGCAAATTTAATTTTACCGAACCTTTTTTACCAATAAAATCCCCGTCACTACTATAAATATAATCTTCTTCATTACTAACTATACCTTCCATAACCGGGTTTTGATGAATATATTTAACTGCGTCGAGAGTGGGTTTACATCCTCGTTACAAACGAGGACGAGAATGGGGTTTCTTCACAAATCAACAAATCAACAACCACTTTTTAAGGGACGACTATATAATATCATTGATAATATCTATTTCAATCTTTTCATTATTTTTGCAACCCTTTATATTCATTGAAAAAATGAAAATAGACTGGTTTAATATTATTCAACAAACTCTTGTCGTATCAGGATTTGTACTGATATTGATGGTAATTATTGAATATATAAATGTACGAACTGCTGGAAAATGGAATAAGGGTATTGGCAAAAATCGTTTTTTTCAATTAATCGTTTCTATCCTTTTGAATTTGATGCCCGGCTGTGCGGGTATATTTGCAGTAGTATCGCTCTATACACACGATATTTTTGGTTTTTCTGCTTTGTTGGGTGCGTCGCTGGCAACATTCGGTGACGAAGCTTTTATGATTTACGCTACATCACCCAAAACAGGTTTGCATATTATGCTTTCATTAGCAGTTTTTTCAATTATTTTTGGAACTATATTTACCTTTATATCTATTAAAACGAAAACACACGAAAAACATTTGGAAACTCATGGTGATGCCTGCTGCCATCCGGTGCAACCTATTTCTGAAATATCGCATGAACTTAGAAAAATAACTACAGAACGTGCCTTTTTATTAACAATTTTACTGTTACTCATCATCAATGTAATTGTTCCCATACATGGTTACGAAAATCCCTTTTCTACCGAGAATTTACTTTTTCTATTTTTCTCTCTTATTTCTATTTTTATTGTACTAACGGTTCCCGAACATTTTCTTAAAGAACATATCTGGGAACACGTATTAAAAAAGCATTTTTTGCGATTATTTTTATGGACCTTAGGAACTATCGCTTTTATACAACTTTTACAACTCATTTTTCCGTTTCAACAATTTATTTCAAACAATTACTATTTGATGTTGCTGGCTGCACTTATTATCGGTATATTGCCTGTTTCGGGACCACATCTTATTTTCTTCACTCTATTTATGCAGGGATTAATTCCATTCAGTATCTTGCTTGCCAATTCAATAGTACAGGAAGGGCATGGTGGAATTCCTTTGCTTGCAGAAGATAAAAAAGCATTTGTCTTGATAAAAATTATTAAAATTGCACTGGCTTTAATTGTAGGAATTATTGGCATTCGTGTAGGATTTTAAACAATGATGATATGAAAATATTTATTGCAGTAGTGTGGTGCTGGCTCGTAGTAATACCCACCTTATTATTTTCACAAAACGACAGTATAACCGAAATAGTTATATTACATGTAAACGATATTCATGGCAGAATAGATAAAATGCCTTATCTTGCCACTATGGTCAAAGATATTGAATCAAAGCATAAAAACGTATTTCTGCTGTGTGCTGGTGATATTTTCAGCGGAAATCCCATTGTTGACAAGTACAGTGAAAAAGGGTTTCCAATGATTGATATTATGAATATGATTCCATTTTCTCTTTCTACATTAGGGAATCATGAATTTGACTTTGGTGGTGAAATGTTGAATAAAAGACTTTCGGAATTTAAACACCCTGTCATTGTCTCAAATATTAGCCAAATGCCCACATATTTTACTCATGCCAAACCTTATGAAATATTAACTGCCAATGATGTACAAGTGGCTGTTCTTGGAATTACACAGGTTTCTGAAAACAATTATCCCGATACCGACCCTGAAATGGTAACTGATTTCAGTTTTGTTGATGGCACAAAATCAACTCAAACATGGATTTCACTTTTAAAAAATTATCCTGTTCGCATAGTGTTGTCTCACATGGGTATTGAAAAAGATTCCGCTTTTGCCATGCAATATCCGCAATTCAATGCTATTATTGGTGGACATTCTCATAAAAATATTCAACCCATAAAAATAATAAATGGAGTTGCCATTGTACAAGCAGAATGTTACTTAAAATATCTTGGAATGATGACCATAAAAGTTTGTCATCAAAAAGTCATTTCTATTAAGGATACACTACTTCCCATAAAAACAACTATTACTCCCGATAGTGTCGTTCTAAAAAAGTTACTTTCTATAACGACAACAACGAATTTTATAAAATTGCTGGCTATGCATCCGATACAATTAAAGGGAAAAATGCGTTAGGTTCCTTTATGACCAGTGCATACCGACATATAGCCAACACCGACTTCGCCGTACAGAATGGAGGCGGTATTCGTACCGATATGTTTCCCAAAGGTGCAATTACTGTCAAACAAGTTTATGAACTGGACCCGTTTGCCAATAAGTTAATGATTTGCAAAATGACGCCTAAGGGCATTCGCCAGTTAATTGCCAATGGATACACCAAAGAACACGAAGCCGAAATATACTCTTCTGGTTTTTCTTCAAAAATATATATCGATAGGAATGAAAATATTACTAACATTAAACTTCTGAAAGACGATGGTTCTGTTTTAGATGAAAATAAAGTTTACACGGTGGCTATGGGCAGTTACTTATGTAATGCATATTCATTTGAAAGAACTGGCAACTGTACATCAGTCGGTATAACTACTACTGATGCACTATTCAAATTTCTATCACAAATAAAATCGATTCAATCCATAAAGAATAAAAGTACAAAAATCGTAAAGCAATAATCCATGTATAAAAAATATTTTATTTTATCGTGTGCTGTCTTAATTTCCTTAACTTCCTGTAAAATTAAGGAAGTAGAAGTTGGTAAATTTGAAGGAATGAAATTTAAAAATATAGAAGACAAGAAAGCAACCATAGAATTGTATGTACCTATTAAAAACAACAATTCGTTTGGCTTTACTATTTCAAATATTAACATGAACCTTGCCTTGAATGATAAAAATATTGGTAAAATAAATAAAGTTTCTAAACTTCATATTCCTGCTAAATCGTCTCAGACATACCCTATAGATATTGAAATAAATATGGAACAAACTGCTGGAAATATTGGCTCGCTTGCCTTAGGCGTTTTAAAAAACAGAATCAACGTTAAAGCAGAAGGCGTTATAAAAGTCAGAAAATTTATTTTTGTTAAAAAAATCCCCATCCATCAAAACGAGACTGTTAAATTATTTTAAACCTTCGACATTTAGTCCGATTTATTCGTCAAGAAAATAATTGGATTAAAAAAAATTGTATCTTTGCTATACTATTTAGTTGAATTGTATATGAAAATTAAAAA
This sequence comes from uncultured Bacteroidales bacterium, assembly GCA_964431135.1. Classification (GTDB taxonomy): domain Bacteria; phylum Bacteroidota; class Bacteroidia; order Bacteroidales; family GWA2-32-17; genus Ch61. Next base: position 4,202 of record CAYSIN010000116.1, on the reverse strand, counting down.
AATTTTTCTTTTTGTTATTTTGGTTGTATTCATTCATACATCCGTCAAAACGCAACCTTTTATTCAACAAAAAAAAGGTCAACCGTTAACTTTTAAAGAAATGCAACGTCAATACAACGATTGGGCAAAAAAACACGATTTAAAACAAACGCATTATTGGAAATATTTTAAACGTTGGGAAAACGAAATGCAAATGCATACCAACGCTCAAGGTGAACCCGGTGATGCTTCTATTTATTTGAACGAAAGCATCAAAAAGTCTCAAGAAAAGCAAACATTAAAAAATAATAAATTCCTTTCTTCGGCATGGTATCCAAGCGGTCCATATATGGTACCGGAAAATATGACAGGGTATATGGAAAATGGAATTGGCAGAATAAATTGTATTGCTTTTCATCCCACTGATACGAACACCTATTTTGTTGGCGTTGCACAGGGTGGTGTATGGAAAACAACCAATAATGGACTTTCATGGACACCCTTAACCGATAATTTACCCATTTTGCGAATAAGCGATATAAGTATTGACCCCAATAGCCCGAATACTATGTATATCTCTGTATGTGATTTTGCATATATAGATGTAGCATTAAACATTGATGGCAGAAAAAGAAATACCCATTATGGACTGGGTGTTTACAAAACAACAGACGGTGGTTTTAGTTGGTTCCCCACAGGTTTAACTTTTCAACAAATACAGGGCGATGCTTCCCTAATTCGAAAAATAATCATTAATCCTGATAATAGCAATCAGTTGGTTGCATCAGGTGTTGGCGGAATATACAAATCTATGGACGGAGGTAACTCATGGTCTCAGATACTCGATACGCTATTTTGGGATTTGGTTCAAGACCCACTTGTACCTACGACACTGTATGCTGCTTCGGGTTGGCTTTTCTCCTCTAACTATGGTTATGCTTCCATTTATAAATCAACCGACTTTGGTTCAACATGGACGGAACTTAATACTGGAATTCCTCATACAGGAGCTGTACAACGTATAAAAATAGCCATATCTCCTTCAGACAATACTTACATTTATGCCCTTTGTGTTGATGATAACGATGGCTTTTTCGGTATTTACCAATCGACTGATGCAGGTATGAGTTGGAATTATATTAATACGGGCGTTAATATACTCGACTGGGATAATGGAACTAGTACGGGTGGACAGGGAACGTACGATTTGGCACTTGCTGTAAATCCATCCAATAAGAATATTATATATGTGGGTGGTATCAATGTCTGGTCATCTGCTGATGGTGGACAAACGTTTTTACCGGTGGCTCATTGGACATTATCTTATGGACCCACCGTTCATGCAGATATTCATTTTATAGAAACACAACCTTCCACGGGAAATATATTTGTATGTAATGATGGAGGTTTATACAAAACGCGAAATATTGTTGCACAGACTTGGGACCAGGCATACAATGGCAGTCCTTGGCCTACTCAATGGACTAATGTAAGTAATGGTATGCAGGTAACATCCTTTTATCGTCTTTCGAGCGATAAAACAAATACAGGCAGACTCATTGCCGGTGCACAGGACAATGGAAGTATTTATTTTGATGGAAATAATTGGCATACCGTTTTTGGTGGTGATGGCATGGACAATTTTCTTGACCCGTTTGATACAAATTTTATTCTTGGTTCATGTCAATATGGTACTTTTTGTATTTCGTTTGATAATGGAAATTCATGTAATTATTTTATGATTACATCTGACGAAAATTGTGAATGGACAACCCCATTAATTGCTGATTATAACCAACCCAATACATTATATGCTGGCTGTACCAATGTATATAGGTCTGATGATAATGGCTATTCATGGTATCCACTTAGTCCATTGCCATCAAATGGTATTTATGATAATGAAATAGCTGTGATGGCTGTTGCCTATACAAACAGCAATGTGATATATGTTGCCCGACGCATAAGATATGAATATAATTCACCTGCCAATGTATATAAGACCAATAATGGGGGAAATTCATGGATTGACATTACCAGTAATCTTCCCGATTCGCTTTATATTACAAGTATAGATGTTAGTCAAACAGATGAAAACACTGTTTTTGTTACATTTGCAGGATTTACAGAGAATACAAAAGTATATAAAACAACCGACGGCGGACTTACATGGCAAAATATTTCATACAATTTACCCAACATTCCAGTAAACTGCATAAAAACGATACCTGCAAATAATACACTCGTCATTGCTACCGATATAGGAATTTATATTCTCGATAATGTAAATAATTTATGGATAAATCAAAGTTCAAATCTACCCAATGTAATTATTTCAGATATTGAATTTAATGAATCACTGGATAAAATATATATTTCTACTTTTGGTCGCGGAATATGGGAAACAGAGTTAAGTTCTTTGGTAAAAATAAATGAAGTTCATCAACTAAAATTTGATATTGAATTATTCCCCAATCCTAACAATGGCACTTTTACTATTACTATGAAAGAGCCTTCTATTCAAAATGAATTTTTTAATTTGGAAATTATCGATATTACCGGTAAAAAAATATGCAATACTAAACTATCGGGAAAAAATAAATATAGCATCCGTCAACCTTTATTGCCCGGACTGTATTTTGCAAAAATATACAATACTAATTTCAGTGGGATAAGAAATTTTATAGTAGAATAGTTTTTTTGTTTGTGCTAATACCAAACCACTTACAAAAAAATGAAATGAATTTTGTGAGTGTGCTTTTTAAGGGACGACTATTTAAGTTTTCAGTTTTTTTCTTTTTGCCGAAGGGAAAAGCACATTATTTAAAATAAGTCTGTAACCGGCGGAATTCTTATGCAGTTCAAGTTTGGTAGGAGGGTCATAAACAAAATGCTGATAATCTTCAGGGTCATGACCACCAAAAAACACAAAAAAACCTTTTCCATGAATACCATATAAATAACGGACTTCGTTGAGTGCTTTGTTTTCTCCCATAACAAGTACGGTTGGTTTAACAAGATTTTTTTTAAACGCTGTTGTTTGTCCCATAAATCCCTTAATCACATTTTCATGGTCTTGACAAAGCATGGTAGGCACTTGGTCCCATTTTGCTGAAAAATCAAATAAGGTAAAAAAATCATCTTCCTGACGAACTTTGCGTGTATGCGACACATCAATATCTGAATGTGCATATTCATAAGGATTAGTAACAACTTTAAAATCTTTAAAGGCAAGGCAATTGTCGTAATTCAATTTGGCTTGTGCATTTGGGTCAATGGGGTCGCCATCAAAAGGGACATCATTAATATCGGTACTTTCGGCAGCAAGGGCAATATCATAAGTATCAGTAGCAGAACACATAGCAAATAGAAAGCCTCCATTAAAAACATATTGCTTAATGGCTTTAGCCACAAATAACTTTAATTGCGATACTTTTTGAAAACCAAATTTTTGTGCAGTTTCTGTTTGCCTTTCTACATCTTCTCTATACCATTGTGTGTTTTGATAGGCTGACCAGAATTTACCATATTGTCCTGTAAAATCTTCATGATGTAAATGTATCCAATCATACTTGGATAAACAGCCACGAATAATATCTTCATCATAAATAATATCGTAAGGAATTTCGGCATAATTAAGTGCCAACATCACAGCATCGTCCCATGGAAGTTTATTGGGTGGTGCATAAACGGCAATCTTTGCTGCTTTTACCAATTTCACCACGTCCATATTAACTTCAGGCTGAGATATTTCATCCATTATTTGCATGGCTTTGGCATCGGGAATTATTTCGTAACTCACTCCACGAATATTGCATTCATTTTGTATTTTGACATCATAGGGCATCATAAAACTACCGCTACGATAATTTAACAGCCATTGAACTTCTACACTATTTTGCAATACCCAATATGTAATACCATACGCCTTTAAATGGTCTGTTTGCGTTTCGTCCATAGGAATTAGCAAATACGATGCTCGCATCGTTACCGCACTCATCAACCATATTAATATAACGAAACGTTTCATGTAAAAAAACTTTTACAAAGATAAATTACTTATCCAATTAAAGCAATATAAAATTCATTAAAAATTCAATAAAGCAACGGCTTATTTTGAAATCAACGTTTAACCATCCAACTTCTCATAAGCAGAATTCATGCTTTTAAATTCTGGAACAATTTTCTTCATGAACCCTACAATGGCATAATTATCAAATGTA
>CAYSIN010000115.1:0-8171 GCA_964431135.1 uncultured Bacteroidales bacterium | reverse complement strand
TGCAGTATTGCTCAACTGCCTTAACATAAACTGCTATTGTATTCGGGGCATAATTCCTAAGGGAAAGGACTTCCCGAAATAGATTTGTTTTATTAATTTGCATACATTAAAACTCCCTTTTTAGTAGTTTTCCCGCAACAAACTTACAAAATTATTTTATTTTTTGTATTATTGCGTAAAGTAACGAGTTAATGGCAAGTGAAACAAGACAACTACAAAATGACAAGAATTTACTCATACGTATTACGAATTGACGATGGAGCTGCTCCAAATCCATTTTGGGGGCTTTGCACATTAACAATTTGTAAACCTGCAATCAGACGAAATGCTCAAATTGGTGATTGGGTAATCGGGACAGGTTCAAAGAACACTAAACTTAAAGACGGAAAAACATACGACTTTTCTGACAGTATTGTATATGCAATGAAAATTACTGACAAGAAATCATTGAAAGAATATGATGAGTTTTGTAAAAACAAATTGACGAACAAAATTCCAAAGTGGAAAACAATAGATTGGCGACTTCGTGTAGGCGACTGCATTTACGACTATTCGATAAACAATGTCCCGACAATTAGAAAAGGAGTTCATAACGAAGGTAATAGACAACGAGATTTAGGCGGACTTTATTCTTTGCTTTCAGACCATTTTTATTACTTTGGTGTTGAAGCAAGACCTTTACCAACTGTTCTAAAAGAACTGATTAAAAAAAATCAAGGACACAAGAAAATAGAAAAGGTGGAACTTATTCAAGAATTTGAAAAGTGGATTTCTGAATTTGAAAAAAATAAGTTGTATGCAGACCCACAAATGAGATGGCTATTTGACAGAGAATTATCAGACGAAGAAGTTTCTGCTTGTGCGAAAGAGAAATTAGAAAATGATGAAGACGAAAATGAAGAAACATTATGCTGACAAAAACACCAGCCACTAACACGGGTTTTGCGTCAGGCGGGGTGACGTGCAAACTTAGAGCTTTGTACTTCTATTCAAGTTCAGTGCCTGCTGACAGTTTTGTGCTCCGAAACCCGCCCGAACGCAAAGCCCGAAACCGTTATAGCCAATGGTAGGGCGACCGTGCAAACAAAGAACAGACAACCAAAACTTAAACAGAGAGTAAACCATTTTGACAGGTGAACGCAGACATACAAACAATACAACAAACAAGCAACGAGTAAGCCGACACTCATTGCCTACCCTTCTGTGTTTTATTTTTTTTCCCACCGCACAAAATATTTTGAAATACGAAGTATTCACGAACACCTTTGAAAATAAAAGTGACGTGAGTAATTGTGCCACCGCACAAATGGCACATTTGGTTTTTCCGACACACGAGCCAACGCCCAAAAAAAACCAAAAGAGCCATTTTTTGCCAACGCACTGTCAAAAATGATAACTTTACGAATTGATAAAAACAGAAACAATAATGTTCGAGCAAACCTTTAAAAATATAGACGACATACTGCACAAAGACGCAGGTTGCGGTAGTGAATTGGACTATGTGGAGCAAACTTCTTGGATTTTGTTTCTCAAATATTTGGACGACTTGGAGAAAGACCGAGCCACAGCAGCCGAACTAACAGGCAAGACATACACGCCTATCATTGACAAAGAATACCAATGGACAGTTTGGGCTATGCCTAAAGACAAAGACGGAAAACTCAATCATCATACGGCTTTGACAGGTGACGACCTCACCGACTTTGTAAACAACAAACTTTTCCCTTACCTCAAAAAGTTTAAAACCAGTGCAGAAAGTGCCGACACGATTGAATATAAAATTGGCGAAATTTTCAGCGAACTAAAAAACCGCATACAAAGCGGCTACAATTTGCGTGAAGTGATAAATCGTATTGACGAATTGCGTTTCCGCACCCACGCAGAGAAGCACGAAATGAGCCATCTGTATGAAGACAAAATCAAAAATATGGGCAACGCAGGGCGAAACGGTGGCGAATACTACACGCCCCGACCGCTCATTACCACCATTGTAAAAGTGGTTGCCCCAAAAATTGGCGATAAAATTTATGACGGTGCTTGTGGTAGTGCAGGTTTCTTATGCGAAGCCTTTAATTATCTGAAAAATTCCAAGTCCCTTTCTACCAAAGAAACCGAGATACTGCAAAAACACAGCTTTTACGGCAAAGAGAAAAAATCATTGGCATATATCATTGGCATTATGAATATGATTTTGCACGGTGTGGAAGCTCCCAACATTATACATACCAATACGCTTGCCGAAAACCTTGCCGACATACAGGAAAAAGACCGCTATGATGTAGTGCTTGCCAATCCGCCTTTTGGTGGAAAGGAAAGAGCCGAAGTGCAACAAAACTTCCCAATTAAAACAGGCGAAACCGCTTCACTTTTTTTGCAGCACTTTATTAAAATTCTGAAAGCAGGGGGAAAAGCAGGTATCGTTATTAAAAACACTTTTTTGAGCAATACCGACAATGCCACCGTTGCCATACGCAAAACCTTGTTGGAAAGCTGCAACCTGCATACCGTATTGGATTTGCCGGGCGGAACCTTTACCGGTGCTGGTGTAAAAACCGTTGTGTTGTTTTTTGAAAAAGGCAAACCCACGCAAAAGATTTGGTATTATCAACTGAATCTCGACCGCAATTTGGGTAAAACCAACCCGCTTAATGAAAACGATTTGGCGGAATTTGTGGAGTTGCAGAAAACTTTTGCCGATAGCGAAAACTCTTGGACGGTTAATATAAAAGATGTCATTTCGAGCGGAGTCGAGAAAGACCAAAGCACCTTTGATTTAAGCGTAAAGAACCCGAACAAAAAAGAAGTGGTTCGACTGCGTTCACCACACGAGATATTGGAAGAAATGAAAGCATTGGATGAAGAAAGTGCGGAAATTTTAAACGCTATTCAGGAACTGATATGAAAAACATAGATAAGAAAAGCCTTGAAAACGCCTATCGCTTGTTTGAAACAGGTGATATTGACAAAATGGAAATTGGGACTACCAAAGGCTTACAACAGATACACAAATATCTGTTTGATGGTTTGTATGATTTTGCAGGGCAAATACGCACACAGAATATCTCAAAAGGTGGATTTCGTTTTGCAACAGCTTTATACTTGAAAGAGATTTTGGCTAAATTGGAACAAATGCCCGAAAACACTTTTGAAGAAATTATTGCCAAATATGTAGAAATGAATATCGCCCACCCTTTTATGGAAGGCAATGGCAGAACAATGCGTATTTGGCTGGATATGATACTGAAAGCGAGACTAAAAAAAGTAGTAAACTGGCAATTTGTAGATAAAACTCTTTATTTGCAGGCAATGGAACGCAGCCCTATAAACGATTTGGAAATACGCACTTTATTAAACACCCACTTAACGGATAAAGTAAACGACCGAGAAATCATTTTTAAAGGGATTGAACAATCTTATTATTACGAAGGATACGAAAAAGGAAATGATGATGAATAATAAAGGTTGGGAAATAAAAAAGTTGGGGGAAGTGTGTGAACTATCTGCAGGCGGAGATGTTCCGAAAGATGATTTTTCAGAAACTCAAACTGATGAATATCAAATTCCTATTTATGCAAATGGAGAAAAAAATGAAGGTCTTTACGGTTATACAACGACTGCAAAAATAGTAAAACCAAGTATTACTGTTTCTGCAAGAGGAACAATTGGCTTTTCAGTAAAACGACTTAAACCTTTCGTCCCTATTGTAAGGCTAATTGTAGTAACCCCAATTGATTTAGAGAAATTAAGTTTAGATTTTTTAGGTTATGCTTTAAGCAAAATAGATTTTAAACATAGCGGTTCTTCAATACCTCAACTAACTGTCCCTATGATTAGAGATTATGAAATCCCTGTCCCCCCTCTCCCCGAACAACAACGCATTGTTACCATTTTAGACAAGGTTTTTTCGGTTATTGAGCGAAGTCGAAATAATGCCGAACAAAACCTCAAAAACGCCAAAGAACTTTTTGAGAGCGTGCTTCAGTTGATAATGGATAATGGAAAATTGAAAATTGGAGATGGTTGGGAAGAACAACTTTTGGAAGATTGTTTCAAAATGAAAAGTGGGGATAATTTAACTGCAAAAAATATGTCCGAAGGAGAATATCCCGTGTTCGGTGGAAATGGAATTGCAGGTTACCACAATAAATATAATTTATCGGGCAGTAATGTAATTATCGGAAGAGTTGGTGCATTGTGTGGAAATGTAAGACACATAACTGAAAACATTTGGTTGACTGATAATGCTTTTAAAGTAGTTGATTTCAAATTTGATTTTGACCATTCATTTTTGACATACTTACTCAATCATAAAGATTTGAGAAGTTATGCAAGACAGGCAGCACAGCCAGTTATTTCAAATTCATCATTGAAAGATGTTGTTTTAAATTTCCCAAAATCAAAAAAAGAACAGCAAACCATCGTCCGTCAATTAGATGCCCTGCGAGGCGAAACACAAAAGTTGGAAGCGGTGTATCAACAAAAAATAGCTAATTTGGAAGAACTGAAAAAATCAATCTTGCAGAAAGCATTTGCGGGAGAGTTGCGTGGTGGTAATCCAGCTGAACTAAAAACCGAAAAATCCCGAAGGGATGCCAAGATTATAGAAAATTGATTGAAGAACAACCAAATCCCGAAGGGATGATATGATTATAGAAAAAATTACAACCAATAAAAAATCCCGAAGGGATGATATGATTATAACAATGAAAATACCATCAATATCAGAACCCCGAAGGGGTGACATTTATTCCACCCCTTCGGGGTTGGGAAACCGCTCAATTACACATTTCTATAATCCTACCACCCCTTCGGGGTTAAAACATTAAAATTATGGCAGGAACATTTTCACAAATATATATCCAATATGTATTTGCCGTGAAAGGCAGACAAAACCTATTGCAAAAACCTTGGAGAGACGAGGTGTTTAAATACATAGCAGGCATTATCAAAGGTAAAAATCAAAAACCGATTATTGTAAATGGCGTGGAAGACCACCTACACGTTTTTGTTGGATTGAAACCATCAATGAGCATATCGGATTTGGTTCGGGATATCAAAAATAATTCGTCTAATTTCATCAACGAACAGAAATTCATCAAAGGTAAATTTGCCTGGCAGGAAGGATACGGAGCATTTTCGTATGCTCATTCACAGGTTGAAAATGTTTATCAATACGTATTAAATCAGGAAGAACACCACAGAAAAAGAACGTTTAAAGAAGAATACATTGATTTTCTTCAAAAATTTGAAATTGAATACAACGAAAAATATTTATTTGAATGGATGGATGGATAATATCACCCCTTCGGGGTTTAATGGGATTATGGAATATATTGGGCTATAATCTTGACATCCCTTCGGGATTAAAGAAGAAGACCCTGAAAACAAATCCCGAAAACACAGAAGTTATATGCCATTTTGGGCTTAAAATCTTATTTGACGGTTATTTGATTACGAAGCACAATAAAAACATAATTTACTGATTATCAATAATTTTTTATTTGATGGTCATTTGATAAAAGAGGAACAATGAACGAAGCAGAAACAAGAGCAGAATTGATAGACCCAAAGCTAAAGGCTTGTGGTTGGGGCGTTGTGGAAGGTTCTAAAATCCTTCGTGAATACCACATTACGCAAGGAAAAATACAAACAGGTGGTGGGCGTGGCAAAAAGGAGATTGCCGATTATGTATTGGTTTACAAAGGCATCAAGTTAGCAATTGTAGAAGCCAAAAGTGATGAACAGGAAGTTGGCGAAGGCGTTATGCAAGCCAAAAAGTATTCTCAAAAACTTCAATTAGAAACCACATACAGCACCAACGGCAAAGCCATTTACCAAATCTGTATGAAAACAGGCGAAGAAGGTTTGGTAACCAACTTTTTAAGCCCTGACGAACTTTGGAACAAAACATTCCCAAAAGACCGTCACACTGAGCTTGTCGAAGTGTGGCGTGAGCAATTTGCCAATGTGCCGTTTGAAGATAAAAGCGGAAGTTGGCAGTTAAGATATTATCAGGAAATAGCCGTTCAGAAAACCGTTGAAGCCATTGCACAGAGTAAAGACAGAATTTTACTTACCCTTGCCACAGGAACAGGAAAAACGGCAATCGCTTTTCAAATCGCTTGGAAATTGTTTCAAACCCGTTGGAATTTAAAACGTGACGGCAGCCGCAGACCAAGAATTTTATTTTTAGCAGATAGAAACATATTGGCAGACCAAGCCTACAATTCATTTTCGGCATTTCCAGAAGATGCTTTGGTGCGGATAAAACCCAATGAAATAAAGAAAAGCGGAAAAGTGCCAACCAACGGCAGCATTTTCTTTACCATTTTTCAAACCTTTATGAGTGGCACAGATGCAGAAGGAAAACCTGCACCCTATTTTGGCGAATACCCAGCCGACTATTTTGATTTTATCATCATTGACGAGTGCCACCGTGGCGGAGCAAATGACGAAAGCAATTGGCGGGGCATTTTAGAATATTTCAGTCCGGCAGTTCAGTTGGGTTTAACAGCCACCCCCAAGCGAAAAGACAATGTGGACACTTACCGCTACTTTGGCGAACCTGTTTACATCTATTCGCTGAAAGAAGGTATCAATGACGGTTTCTTAACGCCATTCAAAGTAAAACGCATTAAAACTACTTTAGATGATTATCGCTACACTTCGGACGACACAATTGTAGAAGGAGAAATTGAAGAAGGCAAACTCTATGAAGAAAAGGACTTTAACCGAACGATTGAAATTGTAGAACGAGAAGCTAAACGGGTAAACATCTTTTTAGATGAAGCCAACCAAAACGAGAAAGCAATAATTTTTTGTGCCAATCAAGCACACGCAGCATTGATACGAGATTTGGTGAACCAAAACGCCAAAAGCAATGACCCATTTTATTGCGTTCGTGTAACTGCCAATGATGGAGAAGAAGGCGAAAGACTGTTGAGAGAATTTCAGGACAATGAAAAAACAATTCCTACCATTCTGACAACTTCACAAAAACTTTCTACAGGAGTTGATGCAAGGAATATTCGGAATATCGTTTTGCTTCGCCCGGTCAATTCAATGATTGAGTTTAAACAAATCGTTGGTCGTGGCACAAGATTGTTTGATGGCAAAGAGTTTTTTACCATTTACGACTTTGTAGATGCTTACAAACATTTCAGCGACCCCGAATGGGACGGTGAACCTTTAGAAGAAGAACCCTGCAAAGTTTGCGGACAAAATCCGTGTGAGTGTGAATATGTGCCACCGAAACCTTGTCCTGTTTGTGGCGAAAGACCTTGCGTTTGTGAAAAACAACCGCTACAACCTTGCGAAAAATGCGGACAGCGACCTTGTGTGTGCAAGAAGAAAGTAAAAATCAAACTAAAAAACGGAAAGGAAAGAGAAATCAAACATATGATTTCAACTTCTTTTTGGAGTGCAGACGGCAAACCAATTTCAGCCGAAGAATTTTTGAATAATCTGTTTGGCGAGTTACCCAAACTATTCAAAGACGAAGAAGAACTACGAAAACTTTGGAGCAATCCACTAACAAGAAAAATTTTGTTGGAGAATTTAGATGCAGCAGGTTTCCCCAAAGACGATTTACTGACTTTGCAAAAGTTGGTAGATATGGAAAAAAGCGACTTGTATGATGTGTTGGAATATGTTTTCAATGGTGACTACATCGCAATGACAAGAGAAGCCAGAGCCAAAGCAGCCGAAGCGACAATTTTTGCTTTATTCAACGACCAACAAAAGGAGTTTATTACGTTCGTTTTGAGTAAATACATTGAAACAGGTGTGGACGAACTCGACCAAGAGAAACTTCCAATCTTGTTGACAAACAAATATCATTCATTGGAAGATGCAAAAGAGATTTTAGGAGACGTGGCAAATATCAGCCGACTGTTTATTGAATTTCAGGAACATTTGTACAGACAAAAAGTTGCGTAATGATTGGAATAATGAATCATACAGCCCACGCTTCACAGCCACACACATTGCCAAGTCGCTCAAAAAGCCAACCGCACGACCAAAACTTGTCAAAGAGTGTGTCTGTCCGAACGCACGGCAGACAAGACATTGCAGCAAAATTAATTGATAATGATATAAAAAGACAAAAATCGCCAGTGCCTAACATCTTTAATAAGTAAAAAGTCAATAGGCAAACAAAATTAATAGTGCTC
>CAYSIN010000114.1:0-8198 GCA_964431135.1 uncultured Bacteroidales bacterium | reverse complement strand
TCTTGAGATTGCTTCGGGCGTTCCTCCCTCGCAATGACGGGGTGAATAGTTACAATTTACAGAATTTAAGGAGTACTCCGATTTTGTTAGTCTGACTTCTCAAAAGTTTTCTAACTTCGTTTATCGGCAAACTTTGAGAAGTTGCCCACCTTATTTTAAATAATCATTAAAATACTGTGTTACCTTTTTCATCAGATGAATGCGGTCTTTTCCGCGTACGTTGTGCAAGTGCTGCGGATACAAAAAATAATCAACCTGTACTTTTTTTTCGATACATTTTTGAATAAACGCAAGGCTATTTTGCAGCACAACTGTATCGTCTATATATCCATGGATAATCAATAATTTCCCTTTTAAATTTTGTGCTTTGTTTAGCAAACTTGTTTTTTCATAACCGTCAGGGTTTTCTTGTGGCATATCCATATATCGCTCTCCATACATTACCTCGTAATACTTCCAGTCGGTAACAGGTCCACCGGCAACCCCTACTTTAAACACATCGGGGAAGGTGGTCATTAAATTAATCGTCATAAAACCGCCAAAACTCCATCCATGAATGCCAATGCGGTTTTCGTCCACGCACCCTTTTTTCTCCAGATACTTCACAAATTCCATTTGGTCATTGGCTTCGTTGATACCTACTTGTCGATGAATGCAACTTTCAAAATCAAACCCTCTATTGCTTGACCCGCGATTATCTACCGTGGCTACAATATATCCTTGCTGTGCCATGTAATAATCCCACATCGCCGCTCCACCCAGCCATTCGTTTTGAACCAATTGAGCATGAGGTCCACCATACACATATAATATTAATGGATATTTTTTGGTAGAATCAAAATGTAACGGTTTAATGATTCTGCCATACATGTCTGTTTTTCCATCGGCCGATTTAACCGTTACAAAACTTAATGAAGGCATATCGTATTTTGCCAAAACATTTTCACTTTTAAAGAAAGTCCGTATGCGATTGCCATTGGCATCTTGTACACTCATTATAAGAGGTGTATTGATATTACTGTATGAATCAATAAACATCGAAAAGTCTTTATTAAAAACAGGAGTATGGGTACCTTCCTCAGAAGTTAACCGCTGCATGGCATTGTTGCTTATATTTACTTTATATACCTGTCGTTCCAACGCATTGGGATTGGTCGAAACAAAAAATACGGAATGGGTATTTTTATCATATCCCAGATAATCGGTAACAACCCAATTCCCTTTGGTTATTTGCTTTATCAACGTACCATCCATTTTGTATAAATACAGATGATTGAATCCGTCACGCTGGCTTTGCCATATAAACTGGTCATTGCTGATAAATACCAACGGGTGCAATGGTTCTACATAGCGGTCATTTTTTTCTTCGAACAAGGTTTTAACAAACGCGCCGGTGTGTGCGTTGTACATATTTAGTTTCATAAAATTTTGCTCACGGTTCAATACGGCAATAAATATATAGTTATCATCGGAACTCCATGCAATATTGGTAAGGAATTGTTCTTTGGGTTCGCCGGTATTTAGATACACCATTTTTTTAGTTTCGAGATTAAAAACGCCAACGGTAACTTCATGACTTTTCATGCCTGCCATGGGATATCGCATGGGTTTAAGTTCGGCTATACGTGTACTGATATCCACAATGGGATATTCTGTTACCATCGATTCATCCATGCGGTAAAAAGCAAGGTATTTGCCCGTATTGCTCCAATAAGTACCTTTTTCTATACCAAATTCATTGCGATGAACAGATTTACCATAAACAATGCCTGTATTGCTCTCGGTGCTTATGGGATACGATTTATGAGTAATATCCTGTATCCATAAATTATTTTTTATGGTATAAGCGGCACAGTTGCTTTGGAAACATACATCAATATTTTCAGCCGAATCGGGCAATGTTAAATAGGTTAAAAGTTTTTTACTGTGAAGGTCTATTTTTGCCATTTTGTTTTCGTTGGTAATCCAAATAACGTTTTCATTTTCCCATGAATAGGAAAACATCATCAAATCAAAAAAAGCACTGTCATGAGTTATGGAAAACAATTCGTTGGAAGAAAACACGGCTTCTTCTTTATCTTTTTTTACTGTTTGTTGATAGAGTGCCCCCTTTTTGAAATAAGTAAAACAGGTTGAATTTCCTTTCCATTGAACGTCTGTCAACTGCGACGCATACATTTTACGATAAACTCCTATAACGGCATCGTCGATAGATAAAAGATTTGACTGGGCAAACACACATACCCCGAAAAACATCGCTACAACACCTGATAAAAAATATTTCATATATTTGTCCATTTAAAAAATGAAACAATCCTTAATAATGTTGGCGTCAAAGATATACTATTTATATAAATTATTTCCTGCCTTAGGATTGATTTTTTCTCAGTTATGTTTTCCGTTTAAAAATATTTCTAATACACCCATTGAATTTATCCATAAAGGTAAACAGGCAAAATTAATTTCTGCAAAGAAAATAATAAACAGAAAAACAACACTTCCGGAATTGGAAAAGGTATTTAAGGCTTATGGATTAGTGAATGTTCAAACGGTGGATACGACCATCATAGTAAACTTAAAGTATGCTGGAAAGAATAATTTTTTAAATACTAATATGTATGGTGAAATAAAAAATGCCTATTTACAGCGTGATGTATGTAAAAAATTAAAACAGGCATCGGCGTGGTTAAAAAAATATAATCCGTCATACAGACTGGTAATATTGGATGCTGCACGTCCGGTTAGCATTCAGCAAAAAATGTGGTTGGATATTCCTCTTCCCGATGGAGACCGAGAAAAATTTGTTTCCAGTCCACAAATAGGTTCGTTACATAATTTTGGGGCAGCCGTTGATGTTACTATTGCCGACCAACATGGTCATTATTTGGATATGGGAACAGGGTTCGATTCGTTCTCCGATACGGCTTATACCGTTGACGAAGATTACTTGCTAAAAATACATAAACTTACCCAACTGCAATATCAAAACAGACGATTGTTAAGAAAAATCATGCAACAATCGGGCTTTACACCAATTGAAACGGAGTGGTGGCATTTTAATGCATGTTCACGAAATTACGCCAAAGCACATTATCCCTTAATTGTATCACATTTATTAAATCAAAATCCATGGTTGGCTCAAAATAAAGTAAATGCACCTGTGCTAAAAAAAATAAATACTGCTTCCGTTTCGTTTAAAATTCAATTAGCCATGTCCAAAGAAAAATGGAGCGGAAAGGATAAAAAATTCAAAGGGTTGGATGTAAATTATTATATCCATAATGGATTTTATAAATATACCACAGGTAATTTTTCATCATTAGATAAAGCCGTTGAAATGCTCGATACCGTCAAACAACGAGGATTTACAGACGCTTTTATTGTTGCTTTTAGTCAAAATACTCGCATTAGCGTTAAAGATGCCATAGAATTAATTCATGATAAAAATAACCATTAATTTTTTATTCAAAAAAAATATTTTGCTATTTCAAATTTATTTACTTACTTGCAGATTCTAATTACAATAATATTATTATGGTGTTATTCAACAACTTAAAGACACGAATTGCATCACTTTTAGGTGTATTGGTGTGCATAATTATACTTTTTTCGTGTAGAGGGAACGGTTCAAATGAAGACCAACTGGATAAAAAAATCAATGCGAGCATAGATTCCAACACTTCAACACTGGTTAAATTTGACAACACGGTATTTAGTATGCCATCTCCTTATGAAATAGCATTCTTAATTAAACGTGCTCACCTGGAATTTAACAAATCCATTCTTAACCCTTACAATAAATCGCATAATTATGTTACCAAGTTTGATAAAGCATTGAATATGGGAATTTATGGTTCCGACCTTGGCTATTTAACGCTTTATGAACAAAATTCGGATGCCATTCAATATTTTTCTGTGATAAAAATTCTTTCTCAGGAATTGAATATTGAAAATGCCTTTGATAAAAAAACGGTGGACCGTATTGAATCAAATATTGGGAATAAAGATTCCTTAATGACCATTGTTTCCAATTCGTATCGCAAGGCAGACCAGTATTTAAAAGATAATAAGCGTAACGATATTGGTGTACTGATTTTAGCCGGCGGATGGGTAGAAAGTACGTATGCTCTTACACAACTTGCCAAACAAAGTAAAAAACAGGAAATATTGACTCGCATAGCCGAACAGAAACATCCTCTTGATAACTTGATAAAACTGCTTTCTCCCTATTACAACGAGTCGAAAGAATATTCAGAACTGACCGATATGCTGATTGACTTGGCTTACGATTTTGATGGTATAGATGTAACTTATACTTATGTGGAGCCTACGGTAGATGTTAAAAACAAAATGACGATTATCAATAGCAAATCGGTTGCTGTTTTTACCGATGAACAACTGAAAACAATTACTGAAAAAATAGAAAAAATAAGAGCCACTATTGTGAAATAATAAAAAAACATCTTTATGAAAAAGTTTCATTCATTCATAATAATTATTATCCTTGCAGCAGGGATATTTAATGGAAATTTGTTTGGGCAATCGGATGTTACCATGTCAATATGTTCCAAATACATTACTCCGCCATTTATTTCAGATGGGCAAGTATATAAGGCATTAGTTACGGGAGATGAAATTGCCGAATTTCATGTTACCTTTTATGGAGGTACGGTATATCGCATCAGTGCTGCAGCCGGACAAAGTGAAGGCAATTTGATTTTTTCACTATATGATAAGGAACGACACTTGCTTTTTTCCAACCGTGATTATAACAATTCAACCTATTGGGATTTTAAATTTACTTCTACCATCGATTGTCTCATCGAAGCCGAATTGGATTCGGGAAGCCGTTCCGGTTCCGGATTCATTATTACCCTTATCGGATTTAAACAGCAATAAAAAAAAGAAATGAAACGATTTAGAGATAAAGGCATTACACGGCATATTCTGCAATGTCTTTTATCATTATTTAATTTATGAGTGAGAGAATATTAAAAGCATTGATGCAATTGTTTGCTATCATCGCCCGACCCGATAGCAATCTTGAAGAACGACGCTCGGTGGTAGGAGCCTTTCTTAAGCAACAACTGAATACCGAATTGGTAAATGAATATCTTTTGGTATTCAATAATTTTTATCAACAGTATCAAGTTTCCGATGAAGATTCAACCCGAAAAAAGAAACGCATTGCTGGCAGTTCTGTGAAAGTACTTAAAATATGTACGGCTATTAACGAAGAACTAACCATTAAACAAAAAGTTATTGTACTTACACGTTTGTTTGAATTTATTAAATCCGATTCAGAAGTAATATCGGAACAGGAAATTGAATTTGTACAAGCCGTGTCCGATACTTTTAATATCCCTTCGGAAGAATTTATTCGCCTCAAAGCCTTTATGCTTTATGGACACGACGAAATACCCAACTCTACCCGTATTTTATTAGTGGATAGTCAAAAAGATTTTTCTCATCCCAAAGTAAAACATCTTTATCGCGAAGCCTTTGAAGGACAAATCCGTTTTTTCCATGCTCGTATTGCCAATTTATACTTGGTGCGATATTTGGGAGAAAAGGAATTGTTTCTCAACGGACAGTTATTACAACCACAAAAAGTGTATGTACTATCCAACGGTAACACTCTTCGTGCATCTACCAAATTCAAACCTATATATTATTCCGACATTGTAGAAATTTTTAATGAACAATTATCCGAATCACGATTATTGTTTGAAGCAAGAGAAATTGAGTACTTTTTTAAAGGTGGCGAAGTAGGGTTGCACAAAATGACGTTCTTTGCTGAATCTGCAAATATGGTAGGCATAATGGGAGCAAGCGGTGCCGGCAAAACTACACTTATTAATGTATTAAACGGCAGTTATCCACCTACACATGGCGATGTCCTTATTAATAATATAAGTATCTATAATAATGAAAGCAAGGAATTGGAAGGACTTATTGGATATGTATCTCAGGACGATTTGCTCATAGAAGACTTGACCGTTTTTCAAAACTTGTATTACAATGCCAAGTTGTGTTTTGACAATTTGAATCAATTTCAACTTATTCGTCTTGTTTTAAAAACCTTACAAAGTTTAAACCTGTACGAAATACGAAATATAAAAGTAGGCTCACCCCTCAACAAGAAAATCAGTGGCGGACAGCGTAAACGTTTGAACGTGGCACTTGAACTGATTCGTGAACCTTCCATTATTTTTCTGGATGAACCTACGTCAGGACTTTCTTCCAGAGATGCTGAAAATGTATTGGACTTGCTCAAAGACCTTACGCTAAAAGGAAAACTTGTCTTTGTTGCCATACACCAACCGTCATCCGAAATATTTAAAATGTTTGATAAACTTTTGGTGATTGATACAGGAGGATACCTGATATATGATGGCAATCCCATAGAGTCTATCATGTATTTCAAATCAAAATCTCATCAGGCAAACTGGAGCGAAAGCGAATGTCCTACCTGCGGTAATGTTAATCCCGAACAAATATTTAATATTGTTGAATCGCCGGTGTTAGACGAATATGGCATTCCAACATTAACGCGAAAAATAGCACCTTCCGAATGGTATCACTTCTTTAACACCGACACCGACAGTTTTAGCAGTGGCGAGAAACCTCAGATGGACGAATCGTTCAAAATACCAAAAATACTGTTTAAGATTCCATCCAAAATCAAGCAGTTTCGCATTTTTTCTATTCGCGATACCTTAGCTAAATTGGCAAATATGCAATATTTGATTATTAATTTGCTCGAATCACCGTTGCTTGCCTTTTTGCTTTCGTTTATTATTCGCTATTACAGTGTCGATGTTTCCAACGAATCGGGATATACTTTTAGCGACAATAGCAATATCCCCGTTTATATGTTTATGTCGGTTATTGTGGCTATATTTATAGGATTAACTGTAAGTGCGGAAGAAATATTCCGCGACCGAAAAATTCTTAAACGTGAAAAATATTTGAATTTGAGTTGGGGTAGTTATTTGTTTAGCAAAACGTTTATTCTTACCATACTCTCTGCATATCAGGCATTAGTTTTTATTCTTATAGGAAATATTGTATTGGGTGTTCATGGTATGTACTGGCAATTTTGGTTGGTGCTTTTTATTACATGGCTTTCGTCTAATATTATGGGATTAAATATTTCCGATGCTTTTAATTCGGCAGTAACTATTTATATTCTAATTCCATTTCTTGTCATACCACAACTTATTCTTAGCGGTGTTCTTGTTAAATATGATAAACTCAATCCCGACATCAGCAGTCCAAGCAATATTCCCTTTTATGGACAATTAATTACCTCCCGATGGGCTTATGAAGCATTGGCGGTATATCAATTCAAGGAGAACAAGTACGAAAAAGAGTTCTATTCTTACGATAAAATAACAAGTTATGCCAATTTCAGAAAAGATTTCTGGTTGCGTTCACTTAGAAATAAAGTGATAGATATTAGAACTTATATAAAAAACCCGGCACTAAAAAAAACAGTAGAAGATGATATTTTATTGCTGCAAAATGAAATATCGGAAGAAATAAAAGCCAACAAACGTATCAAATGCCCGGTAGATATTATGAAATTATCGTATCAAACAGTCAATGAAGCCACACTGGTACAACTCGAAGGGTATTTTGACAATCTTAACCGGTTTTATATTGATAAATACAATAAAGCCAGCAACGAACGAGATAAGTTAATGATTAGTCATCAGGATACAAAAGAAAAAAAGGATGCGTTTATACAATTGAAAAAAGATTATTATAACGACAATTTAAAAGAATTTGTTCGTAACGAGACGGATATGAATAAAATAGTTGAATACAAACATCGCTTGTATCAGAAAGCAGACCCTATATTCCTTGACCCCAAGCCCGGTTTGTTTAATGCACATTTTTATGCTCCACGAAAAAACATTTATGGATTATTTGTAGATACTTATTGGTACAATATACTTATTCTTTTTTTAATGACGGTGTTCCTTTTCATTGCCGTATATTACAATTGGCTCAGAAAACTCCTCGAAAGTGATTTCAGTAAATATTTTAAAAAAAGAAAAAAATAGAGTAACTATTCACCCCGTCATTGCGAGGGAGGAACTCACGAAGCAATCTCAAGAAAATAGTCAATGAAACAAGGAGGAGCCATATAGAACATGACAAATAAAAACCACACTACTCTTTATACAGGA
>CAYSIN010000113.1:0-8198 GCA_964431135.1 uncultured Bacteroidales bacterium | reverse complement strand
AGAATTTTTTGTAACTTTTTGTTTCGAATGACAAAAAGTTTGAAAAAAAAGTTAATACCGACTTGCTAACAAGATAATTAAAACAATTCGCTTCGCTTTTGTTTTAAAACTGTTAGTCTGTCGGCATTAACCAAAGCCAACTAACAAAATTCATTTCATTCTTTTGTTAGCGGTTTGGTATAACATAGTTGCAACATTTTTCGCTAAAAGTCTCGTCATGGCTGACGAGACAAATAATTTCTTATAAATACGACATTATATAATTCATATTTAATAGGATAGGCACTTTTTAAGGGACGACTATATAACCTTACAAAATGATAATCCGACATATCTGATTAAAAATATCCCCTTTCGGTATTCCATATTTTTGGTGAAATATGCAATACAGGTGGTGCTTGAAAATGTTTATATTCATTTGATTTAATTAAGTGAAGTACCTTGATTACGGTTTCTTTGTCAAATCCTAATGAGATAACCTCTTCGGCAGTACGATGCTCTTCTATAATAGCATACAAAATTTTATCAAGTACAGCGTAATCGGGTAAAGTATCACTGTCTTTTTGATTAACATGCAATTCTGCAGACGGCGGTTTTTGAATAATGTTTAATGGAATAAGTTCTTTTTTTCGATTGATGTACTCTGCAAGTTGATATACTTGTGTTTTGTAAATATCACCTAAAACGGAAATGGCACCGGTCAAATCGCCGTACATTGTTCCATATCCGACAGCCAGTTCACTTTTATTGGAAGTGTTTAATAAAATATGTCCAAATTTATTAGAATATGCCATTAAATAAATTGCCCTAATGCGTGCCTGAATATTTTCTTCGGTAACATCTGTTTTTTTTCCTTTGAAAATTTCGCTTAAACTGCTTTCAAATGCTTGAAATGGCTTTTCAATAGATAAAATATCATACTTTATTTTGTTCCGCTGACATAATTCAACAGCATCGGTTACAGAGTGATTTGAAGAAAAGCGAGACGGCATTAACAAGGCATGAACATTTTCATTTCCCAATGCATCGGCTGCCAACAAGGCTACAACCGCACTGTCTATACCTCCCGATAACCCAAGAACAGCTTTAGAGAACTTGTTTTTTACAAAAAACTCTTTTATGCCATAAATCAATGACCGATATAATAATGATATAGTTGAAGGCTCGTTTATTTCAATAACTTCTTGCTCCGTGTTGATTTCGTAAACCGATTCTTCAAAAAAAGGCAAAATATGTTTTTTATGTTCTTTAATATAGGTTGAACCACCAGCAAAAATAAAATGATTATGAAATCCTACTTGATTTACATAAAGTAACGGGCAGTTAAATTTTCGATAAATTGCCTGCAACAAGGAGGGTACTTGTTCATATTGATAAATAGAATAAGGTAAAGCAGATATATTAATTACCATATCGGGATGAAGATTCATAATTTCTTCAGCAAGATGAGCATTTTGATTGACATTCCATAACTCTTCACCTATTGTAATAAATATTTTTTGTTCATGAACTTTAAAAAGGGATGGTTTAAACATAGAAGGTTCAAAATAATGTGCTTCATCAAATACATCGCAGGAAGTCAGAATTGATTTGTGATATACCTTTTGAATTTTACCATTGGAAAGAATATAGGCTGCATTGAATAATCGTTTGCCGTTGTTATTATTAATCTCTATCCCACCAACGATAGCGGTTATTTCAGTACAATATGTGGCTATTTGATGAAGGACATTTATGGCATCGTCAATAAAAACAGTATTGAATAGCACATCAGATGGCGGATAACCGATTACAGCCAATTCAGAAAATATAATCAAATCGTTTTGCTTTTTCTGGGCTTGTGTTATGGCATCAACAATTTTTTTTGTATTCCCTGAAATATCACCAACTGTATAATTGAGTTGGCAAATTGTAATTTTCATTAATAAATAAAGTCTGATTATTGGTTAAAACACTATTCCAGCACGTATTTCGATAGTATTTAAAATATTTTTATAATCTTTATTAGCATAGTTGGTAATTTTTTCTATATCGGAAAGCCCATTTCTAAAAATGGCTTCAAACAATAATTTGGTATTTCCCTTTAATTTATAGGTTGCTCCAACACCTATATGATAGGCAAAAGAAAGAGAGCGAACTTCTTTTTTAATATCATCATTAGATTCAACAGTAACATCAGCCTTTGCATTATACCTGATAAGTGGATTAAAACCAAATTTCAAAAAGAAGGTCATATAACCAATTTCGTTTGTTTCTCCCTTAATGGAAATGGGGATTTCCAGATATTGAAGTTTATATTTTAAAATACAGTTGGGAGGTAATTTTAGGTAAGTAGAATCAGCCGTTTCTATTTTTGGTAAAGAATCCAAATATTTCAAACTGCCACCCGTATTAATAAAACCAAAACCAACATTCAATGAGAAATTGTTAGTTAATAGAATATCGCTGGTAAGGCCAAAACCAAAACTGAAACGATTCTTGTCTTTTTCAATTTGTTTGTTACCCGGTTTAAACCAACTTATCTCTGGAGAAAAATACAATCCACCACTGAATTTTTGTTTAGAACCTTCTTGTGACCATAAGAAATTTGATAAAAAAACTGCTACAATGATTAAACTTAATTTTTTCATAAACATTCATTTAAAATTTCTGTACAAAAATACATTTTTTTAATTAAAAAATAAAATGGATATATGTCCTAAAAAAATATAGGTTGGTCAAAATTTTTTTTGATAATAATAACGACAAAACACAAGGAACAACCGTTATTTCACTTTTTTTTAAACGAATAAAAAATCAAATATCATTGTTTTTTTCAAAATAATAATGTAACTTCGTTTCAAATATACGTATAAGTAATATAGTTTTATCATAAAAAAATCATTAATAATAAATATAAAATAAATTAATTATGAAAATAGTAAGTTACTATTTCGTCGTTTTGTGCTTGTCTTTATTGACGGTTGTACAACTTTCTGCACAAATTAAAAAAGGTGGAACACCACCAAGTTTTTCTATTCAATCTTCAACAGATGTATATGAAGAAAGAGCAATAGCCCCCATTGATGTTAACAAGGCTATTCAAGAAGATGCACAACGTTCGGGTGTTCTGTGGTCAGGACGCTCCATCCCTGTTGATTTTAACATTGGAAATTCCGGTACATGGACTATTATGCCTGATGGAACAAAAATATGGCGATTGAAAATTACATCACCCCATGCTAAAGCGTTAGGCTTGGTGTACGAACATTTTTATATTAAAAACCGTCTCATAATATAGTTATATATATCAAAATAATTTCTAAACCAATGTTTAATAAATAAAATTTACAGTTATGGCACATGATTTTAATTTTATGGATTGCTCAAAACCAAGAGCAATAGGACTATTGATAGTTTTAATGGTATTATTTCAAAACCTAAACGGGCAAAATTGGCAATATAATAATATTGCCTTTCAGAAAAATTTTAAACCTGTAACACAAAAACCAAAAAGTGAAGTTCCTCCAAGTTTTAAATTAGGTAAAAGTGCTGAACAATTTCGCGTGGATGAAATTTCAATTTATCCTCCTGATGTTGAAAAATTATTATTAGAGGATAAAAATCGTGAGAAAAATGGGTTACCTACTCGTGTGGGTGTTAATCGTCCTGTTAATGCTGGACTTTATACTGCGGGAGAATGGACAACGCTTCCTGATGGTTCACGGGTTTGGGGACTTAAAATTACTTCAGAAGGGGCTTTGGCTATGAACCTTATCTTTGATGATTTTTATCTTGCTCCCGGTACCAAATTGTTCTTTTATAATGAAAATAAAAAACAGGTATTAGGTGCATTTACTTATAACAATAATAATGATCACGGTCGTTTTACAACATCCGACATTCAAGGCAAATCTATTTACATAGAATATTATGAACCTGTTAAAGTAGCAGGTTCATCTCATTTTAATATACAGGATGTAGGTTATTTTTATTATCCTAGCAAACATATTTTACGACTTATTGAATTCTATGGTGATGAACAAGGACAAGAAAAAACCGTTGGTGCTTCTGGTGCCTGTGAGGTAAATATTAATTGTACACCTGTAGGTGATGATTGGAAGGACGAAAAACGTGGTGTTGCACAAATTACTCTTTTGGCAGGAGGAAGTTGGTGGTTATGTACTGGTTCTCTTGTTAATAATACCGATTATGACGAAACTCCTTATTTTCTTACTGCTTATCATTGTGGCGCTGCTGATGCCTCGGATACAGAATTGCTTAGTTGGCAATTTCATTTTAATTATGAAGGCCCTGGTTGCAGTAATCCTGGATCTGAACCTCCTACTGATGATATCATTGGTTGTACAAGGGTGGCTGAAGGAATAAGTAATGGTGGTTCAGATTTTTTCCTCGTTGAATTAAGTTCTGCACCCGATGCTTCTTTTACACCAACTGCATATTATAATGGTTGGGATAATTCCGGTAATGTGTCTGCTACTGGTGTTGGAATACATCATCCAAAAGGTGATATCAAAAAAATCTCTACTTATGGCGGAATTTGGCCTACTGGAAGTGTAAATATTGGTGGTAATATTTCAGCCCCAAATTCTGATTGGGAAATAGAATGGGTTTCAAATGATAATGGTTGGGGTGTTACTGAAGGAGGTTCATCAGGTTCACCTCTCTTTAGAAGTAATGGGTTAATAATTGGAACTCTTTCTGGTGGCTCTTCGTTTTGTACAGACCAATCAGCACATGATTTCTATGGTCGATTTTCATATCATTGGGAATCTAATGGATCAAATCCTAATCAGCAACTTAAACCATGGTTAGACCCTGGAAGTACAGGTGTAACTACATTACCTGGTTTTGATCCTTTTGCTACCTCTCCTCCATTTATTAATTTTTATGCTGACCGTATCAATATCTTGGAAAGTGATGCTGTTAACTTTTTTGATTTGTCAACCTCACCTAGCGGACCAATTTTATCATGGTCTTGGCAGTTTGAAGGTGGTACACCAAATTCAAGCACAAACCAAAATCCGACAAATATAGTATATAATACAGCAGGTGAATATGATGTTAGTCTGGCTGCAACAAATGCTAATGGAACATCAGAAGATACTGCTTACAATTATATTAATGTTTTAGATCCCTCAATAACTACTTGTGATACCTTCTCCCAATGGTGTTGTAACGCTACTATTTATACAAGTGCTGGAGGTTATGTTGGCGGTACTAATGAATATGGATGCCAGGAAATTGCAGAATATTTCCATTTTCTTTATCCATATAATTCAATTACAGGTGCACGGTTTTATTTTGCACAGGTAACAAGTGGCACTAATCCAATTATTACATTTAAAGTTTATAGTGATAATTCTGGTCAACTGAATCAATTATTAGCATCTAAAACTGTACCACTGAATGATATTGAAACATCTTTCAATGCTGATGGTTATTATGATGTTGTTTTTACCGATCCTGTTACTTTTCCTGATTATGCTTGTTACATTGGTTTTACCGTACCTCAATCTCAAGCATCAGGTGATACTATTGCTGTTCTTACAAATCATGATAATGATTCAGAAGCAAATACTGGATACAGTATGTATGATGGTGCATGGGAAACTTATGCCGCATGGGGTATGTCCCTGCAAAATGTCATATTCCCTACTATTTGTTATGATGTATCCCTTCCTCCAAATGCCCTTTTTGAAGGAGTACCTCAAGTAATTAATGCTGGCAATACAGTTGATTTTTCTGACCTCTCTTATGGTGGAACACCTACATCATGGGAATGGACATTTGATGGTGGATCTCCATCCTCTTCTTCTGCTCAAAATCCTACAATTACTTATAATTCAACTGGCATATATGATGTGAAACTGGTTGTAAGTAATGCCAATGGTTCTGATTCTCTTACAATTGAAAATTATATTACTGTAATGGATCCTAATACGTGTTCTTGTAATCAATTAGACCACGTGGTTGGTAATGAAGTTTTATATACTACTGGTGGTGGTTATTTGGCAGGAACAAATGAATATGGTGACCTTGCAAAAGTAGAATATTTTGATGATTACGGTTCAAATACAAAACTTGAAGGTGCATACTTTTCATTTGGACGTGCCTATGTTGTGAATCCTTCTACAAATATTACATTTAATGTGTATGATGATAATGGCGGTCCAAGTGGGGGAGGAACTTATACCTATTCTCCTGGAACAATATTAGCATCCACTACTCTTCCGCTTTCAACTATTAAAAATAATATTGATAATGAAGAATTAACTTATGTTATCTTTGATCCTCCAATGAATATAACCGGTAATTTCTTTATCGGTTTTATAATCCCTTATAGTGGTGATACTCTTGCTCTTAGAACTGGTTATCAGAATGCCGGAACCGATGATGGTTGGGATCAGTGGAGTGACAGCAAATGGTACTCAATGAACGAAGGGTGGAGTGGTTCATTCAATATGGCTATTTATCCGGTTGTGTGTACTGAAGGTGCTCCCATTCCTGAATTTTCTGCCGATAATACTACTATTATGGTAGGTGAAACAATAAACTATACGGATATGAGTACTTGTGGGGCTACCTCATGGGACTGGACATTTAACGGAGGCACTCCTTCTACCAGTACCATTCAAAATCCCTCTGTTGTTTATAATACTTTTGGTGTTTATGATGTCTCTCTGATTGTTTCTAATGCACAAGGAAGTAATACCATGGTAAAAACCGAATACATCAATGTGGTTCAGCCCATTGTATGGTGGGATTTTCCCAATAATCCTGATGATGCTACTGCCGATGGTGGAATTACCGCTAATTTAACTAAAACTATTTCTACCGTGGGGGGAACAAATGCTCCTACGTATGCCACTGCTGGTGCTACTACTAGATGTGCTTCAGCAACAAAGTGGACTAGTGGCAGTGGAACAAAGTATTGGCAGGTAAGTTTCATAACAACAGGTTACAATTCAATAAAACTTTCATCAAAAATGACAGGAAATAACGGACAGTCACCCAGAGATTTTAAGGTTCAATATAGTACTGATGGTACAATATGGACAGATGTTCCAGGTGCAACATGTGTTCTAGCATTAAATTCATGGACAACAACAACGGCTAACTTAAATAATATTGCTTTACCTTCTGCATGCGATAATCAGGCAACGGTATATTTACGATGGATAATGACATCTAACACTGGTATATCTGGTGGTGTAATTGGTAGTACCAGAGCTTGTCTGATAGATGATATTATTGTCTTAGGCACACCTTTGTCTCCACCTGTGGCTAATTTTACAGGTTCACCAACAACAATTTGTGCAGGTCAGTCTGTTTCTTTTACTGATGTTTCATTGAATAGTCCTTCATCATGGTCATGGACATTTAGTGGCGGTACACCTGCAACATCGTCATTACAAAATCCAACAGTAACATATAATACAGCAGGAACTTATGATGTAAGTTTAACTGCTACCAATATCAGTGGGTCTGATACTAAAACAGTAACAGGCTATATTACGGTTAATGCATTGCCAACAGTAAGTATAACCGGAAGTTCAACTATTTGTATTAATGCAACAACAACTTTATCTCCCGTATCTGGTGGGACATGGACAAGCAATAACCCTGCTATTGCTACTGTAACAAATGGTGGAGTTGTAACTGGTATATCAGCAGGTAATACAACATTTACTTTTACTAATTCGATAACAGGATGTAGTAATACAACATCTGCTGTTACTGTAAATGCCTTACCGACAGTTAGCATAACAGGAAATTCAACCATTTGTGTCAATGCAACAACAACATTGTCCCCAACATCAGGTGGAACATGGACAAGTAGTAATACTGCCGTTGCCACAGTGACGAATGGCGGTATTGTTACAGGTATTTCTGCTGGAAGTGCTACATTTACTTTTACTAATTCGACAACAGGATGTAGTAATACAACCTCTGCTGTTACTGTAAATGCCTTACCTGCAACACCGACGATTACCGCCGGTGGTCCGACGACGTTCTGTGCTGGCGGAAGTGTAACGCTAACTTCAAGTGCTGGCACGACCTACTTATGGTCAACAGGTGCCACAACGTCAAGTATAAATGCAACAACGTCAGGAAACTATACGGTACAGGTAACGAATGTAGCAGGATGTCAGAGTGCACCCTCTTCACCTACAGTCGTAACGGTAAATGCTTTA
>CAYSIN010000112.1:0-8249 GCA_964431135.1 uncultured Bacteroidales bacterium | reverse complement strand
GAAGCAATCTCACCATGCATCCACTTCTTCATATAATACCAAACCGCTAACAAAAATTGAAATGAATTTTGTCTGCGTGTTTTAATGAACTTGTTAGCAAGTCGGTATAACAATTGCACCCTCTCATGTTCTTGTCTCGTCATCCCGTTAGAACGAAGAGATGGGACGAGTATGGGTACCGGCTAAACCCTCAAGGTTTTGCTTAGCTTTATCGCCGGTTAAACCTTGAGGGTTTTCCAACTCACCCCCTTTAATTCCCCTCTCTCTATTACATAGAGGGGGGGCTAGGGGGTGAGTAAAAATTTAGTAACTATTTACCCCCTCTCGTCATTGCGAGCGTAGCGAAGCAATCTCACCATGCATCCACTTCTTCATAATATAATACCAAACCGCTAACAAAAAAATGAAATGAATTTTGTCTGCGTGTTTTAATGAACTTGTTAGCAAGTCGATATTAATAAGAATTTTTAACGAGTTAAAAACATTGAATACTGCTGGTTAAAGAATATCACCCATAAAAATTCCGTCAAGTTTAGAAAGTGGAGAGGATTTTTTTATTTTTTCCAAATTACAAAATCGTTTTCAATATTTTCCTGACGCATGGTAGGCTTTTGTTTGCCATTGGTAAGAGATAAAACATTACTCCAAACAAAATTTTGTAATTCGGAAACGGTAATGATATTATCATGATTTTTATCGGCAAGCCCATTAATCAATCCCTGCTGCAATGAATACGTAAATACACCGTTTTTCCATTGTTCCCCTTCAAAAGCAAATTCACCACCACCGGCAGAAGAAATAACCACTGCTCCCGTACCCTTACGCAAATCAGAAAAAAGTTCCTTCATCAATTCAAAAGAATTATTATAACTAATGATGGAAGTACTATTATATCCACGTGGCTTAATACCTCTAAACTTTATTTCATTATTCTCGATTATTTGGGCTGTCATAGGCTGTTGCTGTTCCTTGTCTATTTCACCAGAATGACACGCATCAATGAATAACAGTTTTTCGCGTGCAGGAATGGAATCAAGCAACGCATCAAACTCATCATAAGGCAAACCACGAAGCGATGGATGTGCAAAATCAATATCGTAGGATGCCAAATAATAATCCAACTTCTCGTTGAGCAAACCATGACCTGCATAAAAAATCAGCACTTTGTCGTTTTCATTTGTATTCCTCAGCACTTCTTTTACTTTCTTAATGTTTTCAAGAGTAACATCCTTATTGATTAACTTTATGGTATGAATAGCCGAATAATTTGTTTTTTGCATTTCAAACAATGAAGCCACATCGCTGGCATCCTTGGCAGCATAGTTTAGATTCCATTGCTGGTCGGCATATTCCGATGCTCCTATCACAATAACATATAAATCGGGTTTAATATATTGTTCGGGTAAATATACTATTTCAGCCGTCTCTTTCAAACTTTCAACCCCTTTTTCGTTCATACATGAAATACGAATAATATTTAACCCTTCGGATAGTTTTACTTGAATTTCTTTTTCAAATTCAGATACATTCCATTCGCGTATGGCAAATCCTTTGGAACCATATAGGGGAACATCGTTTATCCAAACGTTTATGCGGTCAAGTTTATATTTTGAATCGTTGGCTTTAATTTTAAATGAGAATAATGACTGCTTTACAGAGAGTTGAATTTTTTCAGCATCCACCAATACAAGTTCTGGTAAATGAAATTCTGTTGAAAACATTTCTTCATTGAAACCACTCTTTTGCAATCGTTTTTGATATGCCATATTCATCGCATTTATCATATCGGGAGTAGCACACTGCAACCGTGTCAGAATAATGTCAGGACGATTGTATTGAAGGTCAAACTGTTCAAACGGATAAAATTTAATACCAAAGGTAAAGCCAATTTCCTTTTTGGCATTTTTAGTAGCATAATAATAATAATCGGGAGTGGTTATAATAAAATCGCTGTTATTAATGGCATAAAACGACGCAATTTCTTTTCCTGTTTTTACATTCCAAATTTTTACGGAACCGTCGAGGCTCGATGTAACAATGCGATGGTTGTCGTCAATAAAAGCCGCACCGGTAATTGAATCGCTATGTCCTTTGTAGGTCGTCAGACGTTTTTGCTTTGCCAAATCATACTGCTGCAATGAATTTGTATTATCCTGAAAATAAAAATTTTTACCGTCACTGTCAAAAAGTAAAGGTCCTTTACCTATGGCTATTTTCTGAACAGAATCATTAATTTCATTCAAAAGCACAATATTGTTTTTTTCGTCGGCAATAAGCAATGTATTGTTTATGGGGCTATATAATAGACTATTAATTTTATTGGGAAATTCAAATGTTTTGGTAAGTTTTTTTTGGTCCAGTTGCCAGATTTTTAGTGCATGATATACTGGATAACGTAAATTTTTTACATATAACGAACTGTATGTTTGATGAGCATATATGGCTTTAATAGACTGATAGATGCCAAGCATAGGAACAAATAGAGCATAAGCGGTAAATATTTTTTGTGTATTTTTTAAATTTGAAACTCCTGTTTTGTAATCTTCACCACTGGTAGCCAATAATGAATGATTATAATTAAATGCCATAGCATTCAATGAAAGATAATGGGCTTCTATTTTATTTATCTTTTTAACTCTAGATACATCCACAATATGAACAGGAAATATACGCGGAACAAAAAGATTATAAAAAATTCCTCTGTTATAGCCAGTGCCACCCATAGTCAGCAAAGTACAGTCAGATGATAAGGCTGAATTTTGAAGCGTTTCGTGATTGGTCGTTGCAAAATGCTTTACCAAAAAATAAGCCGTAATAGAATTTAAAAAAAGTGAATACAACGGAATATTCAATATATTTCCCCAAATAGAAGGATTGTTGTTTCCCTTTATTTTTTTGGACGTGTTTTGCAATAAATTCCATGAAAATAGTCGATTATCAGATGATACGGAAACTAGCGATGTGTCCGAAGAAAAGTGAATACTATTGATTTGTTTTTTATGTCCATACAATCCGCTTATATTGATTCGGTTGCTAAGCGAAAACAAAGTAATTACATGGTGCTTACTGCTAACAGCCATTTTATCTCCTTTTGAATTTACTGCCAGATGGAGCAGCGGTTCTATACCGCATCCAAATGTTTTTATAACTTTGCGTGTCTGAATATCTATTAATGTTATTTCACCATTGATATTACCGGTAACCAGTATATTTTTAATGACAGGATGAAAACACAGCGAGGTATAATTGGCATTATTATTTTTTACGGGCTCATAATAATAGCCATTGGTCCGCCAATAATATATCATGCCATCTTCGTTTACCGATGCCATTAGTGAATCGTTCGCATTGACCGATATGGCTATGAAATTAAATTTTCTGAAGTTTCCTGGACGCTTGAATAGAATTTTATTTGAGTTGTATTGATAGGAAACCACGCACGAATGATTTCCCGACCACAAAAGTTTTTTCTTATCCGTTGAACTGTATAAAAAGCGTACTTTTTGGTATAAAATCTTAGAATTGTTATGCTCTATGTTAATTATATTGACATCGCAATAAATAAGTAAATCATCAGAAATCTTAAATGCCCGCGATGCCATTATATTGTTTTGCATATCATAAAATAAGGCAGATGGACAAACCAGTCTGACGGGCTCCATCACTTTGGCTATGCGTTCTTTAGTTCTCTTTGAAGATAATGCTGACGTGGAAAGATTTGCCTTTCGCATCATTTTCGACACGTACCTAAGGCTGTCTTCCTTGTTCCACACATCTATATTTTTATTAAACACAAGGGTGTCGCTTACTTTCCAGCATTTAATTTCTGAAAACAATCCCGATACTATCACCAATGAATCGTTACTGCTAACGTCAACAGAAAGTACAGGGAATTTAAGTTGTATGCTTTGCTTTGCAATTCCTGAATATACATCCCAATAAATCAATTGACCGTCATCGCTTACCGAAACAAGGTTATAACTATGATTGAAAAAATGTACCGCATTTATTTTTTGATGATGTCCTTTGAGTATTTTTAATTGCTTACCCAATTTGAAATCCCATAAAATAATAATATTATCTTTACCAGCACTGGCAAGGTATTTACCATCGTAACTGAAAGCGAGTGATGTTATGGTAGATGAATGTCCTGTTTGCAAAGTAAGTTGCGTATTTTGACTCTTCAACAATGCAGATGTCAATAAGAAGATAAAAAATACTATGGCAAATACGGCTTTCATCATTGGATATAAAAATAAAAGGGTGCGCTTACGGCTTCATTATTATCGTTTGTACTAAGATTGATAGAAACTTCGGATGAAAATACTTTTCCGCTATAAAATTGAGGATAGGAAGATGTCATCGTCACTATCATTTCAAAGCAATCTGTTCCGCCCGAAAATACAGAAGGCAAATTTCCAGCAACCTGCATCAGGTCCATAGGCAATTCACCCCAATCATAATTAAGATGGTAAGTCAAGGGCGTTTCGTAATAGATGCCATTGGTACGTGTATTCAGGTTTAGCAATAAATTATGAAAATTAATATTATTCCAGGTAAACGCATACTTTACTTCTAATATATGGCAATGTATATTGTAAAAGAGCGCCTTGCTTACCAATGTGTTTATAGCATAATCCTGAAAGAAATATTTGCGTCGTGAAACCATAATAAAAAGATGACGATTTGAAAATGATGCATGTGCTGCTATATAATCCATTGTTGAATCAATGGCTCTGAGCAGACTAAGCGTATCGGAAGTAGTATATTCACCGTTTTTGCATAGTTGTGCAAGGCTTTGGTCAATATCGTCAGCATTTCGCGTAAACCCTTTTCCTATGATTTCCAAAGGACGGTTTTTATCACCTGCTTTTGCCAGCAGTACTTCGTTGGTTGGCGTTGCTGTATGTACAAACTTCCGAACCGTAGGTTCAAGAATATTATAAAAATATTCCATATTAATGGTTTCGTCCAACCCTTGACTTAAAATAAAAGCGGCAGAAAAATTTCCTTTTTGGGGTAGTGAAATCCGTTTCAAACTGTCATAAGGGTTTAGAATTTTATTGGACAAGTCAAAATTCACTAATTTATTATCGTTAAATTTGTCATATACAAAAAAACGAACTTTAACAACGACTTTTGTGGTAGTATGGCTTAAAACCTGTGTTGAAATTACACCAACAGAATAGTAATCGGCAATTACTTCTTCATCATTCTTGGTACACGATAAAAAAAACACCATAATCACTATAGACACAATTAAAATAATACTATTTATTTGTCTATATTTCATCTAAAATTTATAAAAATTAAAGGTAAAACAAAGTCTTATCATCATCAGTTGCTTATAATTGGCATTATAATTTGATTTGCTTTTGTTGAGGTCTGAAATATTTTTTTCAATCCGCAAATCAATGGTAGTTCCGTAATAATTAAAGCCAATACCACCTATTACATCAATAAAATATGAACTGAATTTGTGAAGTAATTCCTTTTTCTGTTCTACATCGGGATAAAAACCTGAATTAACAGCATCAAAAAAACCCGTATAAGTTAGTGTTGAATAGTAAACAGCCTTGATGTGTGCTATTTTATTATTGATACCAGCAAAGATTTTTACTTTAACCATATTGCCTGGATTTATTACTACACCACCCATCAATGGAATTTCAAAATCGGAGTAATTAAAATATACATCGTTCACAGACTTCCAATCGGGCAATTGCTTTTTAAATTTATTTTCAAACAAATTGATTTCTCCATGTACAAAGAAATTTCTCCATCTATATTCCGAAAAAATACCACTGGAAAAAAGTGTAAAATAACCATGCCATTTATTTTCGTTGGATGTAAGTGAGGTGAAATTATTAAATATAATGTAGTCCTTGTCAAATGTCAGTTTATTGACACAATACGGTGAATAAACAAATCCTATTCTCCATCGTTGTGGATAAAGCGAAAGACTAATAAAGCAAAGCAATATGAAAAGTCCTTTTTTCATTCTACGTATATTTTTTTAATTTCTGTGGGAGGTGGGCTTTTTAAAATAGGAAATGTTACGCCAATGTTCAATTCATAAAAACCGGGTACTTTAAAATCATTGTATTCTTGTTTATCTATGGAAAAGGCTTTTTTTAAAGAGAGATGTACTGGCACATAGCCGATTTTATATAATAGGGCAAGTCCTGCATAAAAGGAAAAGAAATTAACCGAAATATTATACGCATAACCGTATATTCGTTTGAACGGTTCCTTGTCGAATGTAGCCGAATGTTCAAAGTAAGTAAAGCCTGTACTGCCCGTAATTTTAAATTTTCCCGATTTAGTACGAGCCATATCGTAATCCATTCCAGCGCCCACTGTAAATGCACTTCCTTTGGCATACACAGGTATTGACTGGTCTTCGATAACGTTCAAATTAAGAAATGTAACTTTGCCGTAATAAGTTTTGGGCAAGTAATAATTGGTGTTGAAGGCAATACCAAAACGTTTTATTAAGAATGTATAACTGCCCGAAAAACCAGTAAACATAACCTTTTTATCGCTAAAATTGTTAAAATACAAACTGCTTTCCGAAATCTGCAGTTTGTAATTTTGCGAAAATGACTGTTGGCAAAATAGCCATAATATAAGTATGGTGATAATGTGTTTCATGGATAATATGTGTATGTGAGGTTACAATGATTGATATAATCAAATCCATAAAAATCGTAAGCAGGAGTTACCCATCCATTATGAATAGCATCACTTTGTCTAATTGTATATCCGACGGTTAAAGTATAATATTTATCTTTTGAATCCTTTTCCAGTTCACCCAAATATTCATGAATGGAAACATTTTGATAATCATATTCCTGCCAAGGCATGGATGAAGTCCAGTTAATAATTTGGCTTGTCATAACGTGGCTCAGCGTATAACTTATTTCAAGATTATTTTCAGCGGGATAATACGTACAATCTACGGGAATAGAGCGAATAGCATCATTAACAGAAAGGTCTTTTATAGTGGTATCTGATGGAATAATTATCCGCACAAAAAAACGTCCATTTTCTTTTTTGCATGAAAAAAAAACAAGTAAGCCGGCAAGGCTCAAAAGTGCAAGGATATGCCTCATAAAATCCGATAGAAAAATCTGTCAAATGTATTGAAAAATGATGAAATGAAAAAAAACTTTATTTTGTCCGAAAAATAAAATAAGTCAATAATGACAAAACAAAATGAATCCAACATGATAAGTATATATAAATTTTTCTATTTTTAAATTTTAATCAGAATAATGTATGTTAAGATAATTTTGTTACCTTTGTTAAATTATTTAGTCAAAAAATGAAGAAAAATAAAAATTTATTGAAACTATTAGTTAACTTCTACGTAAAACTACTTTAAAATTAAAAAATTTAAATTGAAAATTATATGAAAAAACTAAATTTTACTACTTTATTTTTTTTCTTACTTTTTTTTACAATAAAAAGTTTTTCACAAACAGCAAGTACGACTATAGTTTATTCTGGTTTTCAAGCATGCGGTGGATGTGCAATTTGTGGTGCCGATTATTGGTGTATTAATACACCTGACAGTTGGTGCGGTGATACACCCGCTTGCGACTCAAAAACGTTTACTGACCCAGTACCAGCAGGAAATACTATAACACAAGTTAACGTTCAATATTACACAGGTGACTGTGCTGGAGGTTCAATGACAGGAAGCATAAATGGTCAATCTGTTTCTGTTGCTTATGACGGAAATAGTGGATGTTTTTGCGATGTAAACCCCTGTGGCACTTCTGCGAGTGCCAGTGGTACATGGTACTGTGGACTACCAGGTTATAACTATGGAGGTACAAATACGTTACAGTTATGCACAAATACTTCTGTTTGTATAAATAGAGCTACTATAGTGTTTTCTTATGCACCAACGAATCAGGTATTTTCTACACCGGCTACTTCAGCAGTGGCAACCCCCGCATCTATTTGTCCTGGCGGTTCAAGTACTTTAACGTTAAATGGCGGAAGTTTAGGTTATGGTGCTTCTGTAAAATGGTATTCTGGCAGTTGTGGTGGCACACTGGTAGGAACAGGACTTTCTATTGTTGTCAGTCCAGCAGCAACAACTACATATTATGCTCGAGCCGAAGGTACGTGTAATACGACAGCCTGTGTTTCTGTTACGGTTACGGTTAATACTAATTCAACGGCACCAACCAGTGCTAGTGCTTCGGTTAATCCTATTTGTTCGGGCAATTCTACTA
>CAYSIN010000111.1:0-8333 GCA_964431135.1 uncultured Bacteroidales bacterium | reverse complement strand
TGAAAGCAATTGATAAAAATTTTTGTAGTGTATAAAAATAGGGTGAATTTTAGGATATTTAGTTTAGTATTCAATACCTTTTCTTGCTTGTATTCCATTGTTAAAATAATGTTTAATTTCTTTCATTTCTGTTACTAAATCAGCCATTTCAATTAATTCTAAGGGTGCATATCGTCCGGTAAAAACTACTTCTGTATTTTCTGAACAATTTTTTAATACATTCTTTAAATCATCTAAAGAGATTAATTGATAATAAAGAGCAATGCATATTTCATCTAACACTATTACATCATATGAATGGCTTTCTATGGCTTTTTTAACTTCGTTTAGTCCTTTTTGAGCCGCCAAAATGTCTCTTTCAGTAGGTCGATTAATAATAAAACAATCTAAACCGTATTGAGTGACAACAATTTCAGGAAAACGTTTTAAAGCATTTAATTCTGAATAGGGCATGCTTTTTACAAATTGGGCAAAAAACACATTTTTGCCTGCCCCCACTGCCCTTATTGATAATCCCAAAGCAGCAGTTGTTTTGCCTTTGCCATTGCCGGTATATAAATGAATATACGTTTTATTATTATCCATTGGTTATTAATTTAAAAGCATTCTTTATCAAGTTAGCAATTTCACTATTGGGGCTTAATTCAATAATGCTTTTGCAATGAACCATAGCCTCGATAACTTGTGCATTGAATGGAATCTTAGCAACTACTTTAACCTCAATACTACGGCAATACACTTCAATCTGAGTTGTCATTTCTGTATTAAGGTCATATTTGTTGATGATTACCCATGTTTTAAGATTGAACTTAGACGTAATTTCAATAGTTCGTTGTAAATCGTGCATCCCGGAAATGGTAGGTTCTGTAACAATTACAACATGGTCAACGCCTGTGATAGTTGATATAACCGGACAGCCAATACCGGGAGGTCCATCAATAATAATAGTATTAAGATTATTTTCTTTAGAAATTTTCTTTGCTTTATCTCTTACGATGTTGACTAATTTTCCTGAATTTTCTTCACCGGGATCTAAGCGTCCATATACCATTTCCCCGTTTCGAAAAGTCCCAGAATACATGCGGCTTTTATCACTATCAGCCATAGAAATGGCTTTTACAGGACAAATCCGGGAACAGAGTTTACACCCATCACAAGATATTTCAGAAATCGCTACTTTGTCATTTATTAACGAAATCGCACTAAAACGACAATAATTAATACACAAACCACAATTTGTACAAAGAGAATAATCTATAACCGCTTTTTGTCCGCCAATATAAACCTGTTCTTCTTCATGAATTGGACTAAAAAGAATGTACAAATTAGCCGCATCTACATCACAATCTGCCAACACTACTTTTTCAGATAAGGTAGCAAAGGCAGCGCTAATGCTACTCTTTCCCGTACCTCCTTTTCCGCTAATTACTGCTATTTCCATATTTATCAACTATCAGATTAAACATTGATATAAATTGTGCTTTCAGTTCGGGCTGGAATTGTGTTATCAATTCGCCTTTTGAATAATACGAAGCAATTGTTTTATCAAAAGGGATTTCCATCAAAAGAGGTATATTTTCTTGTTTTAAATATTCATAAACTGTATTATCACCAAGACCTGCGCGATTAATTATTACACCACAGGTTTTATTCATGGTTTTTAAAGTTTCGACCGATTGTTTTAAATCGCTTAACCCAAAAGGAGTTGGTTCGGTAACCAATAAAACATAATCGGCTCTGTTAACAGTCTGTATAAACGGGCATGATGTGCCCGGTGGTGAATCTAAAATAATAATTCCATCATCATCTGCCTCTTTAATAGCTGCTTTAATAACAGATACCGGCGAGAATACGCCTACCTTCATCTTTGCTTCAACAACAGATGTATGTTGTGTTATGGAAAAACGGGTTACTGTTCCCAATGAAACATCTTTTTCGCTGATGGCATCAAATTTACAAGCAACCGTGCATGCACCGCAACCATGACATAAATCTTCTATCACTTTAATTGTTTTTACCGGAGGTAAAATAAAAATTGCATTATAATTGCAATATTCATGACATTTTCCGCAAAAAGTACATTTACTCTCATCAATAACAGGTACTTTTTGGTTTACTTCAAAAGATGTTTCTTTCTCTCCGCTAAAAAACACCCAATCGTTTGGTTCTTCGGCATCACAATCAACTAATACTACTTGATAGTTTAGCTGCTGAAGAGCATAGAATAAATTTGTGGCTACTAATGTTTTGCCAGTACCACCTTTACCACTGGCAATAGCAATTTTTATATTTAAGGGTTCAATCATATTTCAAGCGAGTTTGTTCATCTGCAATAGTGGGCAGTATAGTTTCTTGCCAAAACTTACTTTGCCATGTTTTAAGTTTATTATGTGTTAAGAAGTATTTTTGTGGAATAGGATGGGTTCCTATAATTACTTTCATTCCATATCTTTCTGTAATATACTTTTTAAAGTATTCAATATGATTACATGGGGGATACCCGACAATTAAACCGGTAGCAAAGTGAACATGCGTAACTCCGTTTTTTTTCATTTCTTCGGGGGCGTATTCAATGTTACCACCCGGACAACCGCCACAGGTTGTGTAAGCAGCTATTTCTACTTCTTTATCTGTGTATTCAGAAAAAGCACCTTCTCTGTTTTGCAATGCCCTGAAACACTTGCCCCCTGCACAAGTATGATACCGATTGCAAATAATGATACCGATTTTAATTTTTGACATAATGATTATATTTTACTATTACTTTTTATCCCAAACGGTATTTTCAATGATAAACTAATATTTCTACCCTGATTATAATAATTCAATGGTTTTAATGTTGAAAGATGGTCAAAATATTGTCTATCAAACAAATTATTAACTGACAGTCCAAAAATTAATGTTTGATTTGAAATCAAAATTTCGGAGTACACACTTATGTTTACTAAAGTATATCCGTCTGTTGCAGTCTCATAAGGCGATGGATTGTCTTGCGAAAAGGCCGTCAAAGCAGAAATTTTTATATTTGGTTTATGTAAAAAACCAATTTTTTTTCTTTCTGCCCGAATTTCATAACGTACCTTATTTGCAGGGATAAATGGCAAATAATTACCATTTTCTTGCTTGCCAATAACCAAGGAATAAGTTCCTTCAATATGCAACCATGGTAATGATTTAGGATGGAAATGAAGCCCTGCTTCCCCACCATAGAGCCTTGCATTTGTTTGCGAGAAACGATATATGTTTACTCCAGTTGATGTAGTATCTGTCGTTGGGGAAATGAAAATATAATCATTAATTTGGTTATAAAAGCCAGCCAAATCAAAGGATAGAAATTCACCATGATAATGCATGCTTAAATCTGTTTCAAATGAATTTTCTGGTGATAAATTTTCATTACCAATCTCATATCTGTTTCCATGCATTCCATTTGAAGTAAGTTCAGATAAATTTGGTACACGGTAGCCTTTTGCAAAATTTGCCCTGAACATTAATTTTTCAGTAACATTATATGTGGTACCAATTGACCCGTTAAGACTTGAAAATTTTTTATTTACAGGAGCATGATAACTGCTTGTTCCTCCTATTCCCAATGCAAAAGTTTCAGTTTTATACAGATCGAATCTCAAACCACCCTGTAATTTTAATTTTTTGAAAAAAGTATATTGTGTCAATCCTAAAAAGCCTATATTACTAATATTTGCATCAGGCAAAAATTGAGAAGCCCGATTGTTAAGGTTTCTGTTATTTTGCGACATTCCTTGTAATCCAATAATATATTCCGACTTATCGTTAGAAGGCAAGTACAATTTAGATTCATAGGTAATGGTATTCAAATTCATTTCAACAAAAGGGACATCAAGTGTAGTTTGAAGTTTCCTCAGTGCATTTTGATAAGCCACATTAATATTCCATTTGAATTTGCCCAAAAAGAGGCTGTTTTGAGATGAAAGTAATTGATGTTCCAAATCCTGGAACCAAATTTCATTTTTTCTTCCTCGTTCTGTAATCAATGGCTTTACATCAGGTACAGACATTCCTAATTTTTGTTTAAAATAGTCGTAAAATAGTTTAAAAGTTCCAATCTTTCCTGTATATCCAGCATTGGCTTTTAGAGTCATTTCGTTGAACCGAGAATTTGGAACATAATCTCCACCGCCTTGTAAATAGTCGGCATGAGTTTTATTTCCAAAACGAAATCCACCAAAAAAATTTTTAGAAGATCCTTTCAATCCTATGCTATTATTCATTCCAAGTGTATTAGAATGCAATTGCATTTGGTAGTCGCCAAGTATTTTGCCTACAGGTGCAGGCTTTTCTTTAATAAAATTTATTACTCCACCTATAGCATCCGAACCATAAAGCAAAGAAGCAGGTCCCTTAATAATTTCTACCCTTTCTACATCGTTGTCATCTATTCCTAACGGGTGGTTTTCACTGAATTGATAATTTTCAATTCTTACACCATTATTCATAACCAAAACATCATTCATTGAAAGACCACGTATTACAGGTTTTGAAATGCCTTGTCCTTTGGCGATCATATCAACACCTGGTACTTTGGATAATGATTCCATGAAATTAGGCGTACCTGATAAAACAACATCCTTGCTATTCAATACATCAATTTTTACAGCATTTTCATGTTGAGAGCTCACATATCCACCAGTAATTACAACTTCTTGTGATTGGATAATAGATATTGTCAGTACAGCATCCACTTTGGTTTCAACTTGTGAAACGTTAATTGTTTTTATTTCAGTATTATATCCAATAAATGAAAATTGAATTTTTATTTTCCCATTTGGAACATTATTTATTAAATATTCTCCTGTTTGATTGGTCGCTGTCCCTTTATTTAATTCAGGTAAAAAAACAGTTGCTCCTACTAAAGGTTGATTGTTCATATCCGTCACCTTGCCTTTTATTTGATTTTGAGCATTTACTTTTATGAAAAGAAACAACACAAAGAAAATTAAAACGATTTTTTTCATTTTATTACGATTTTAAATTTTACAAATAAGTTTATTACATCATTTAAGATGTCATTGTTTTACCTGTATAAATTGGTGGTGCTCGTAATAAGAATGAATACTTTGAATTATTGCAACAATATACAAAATTGTAATTGTCATTTAGTTCTATACGATAAAAGTGTTTTTGTGTAGTTTGTATATGCTTTTCAACGGAAAATAAGGAAAGTTCGAAACTTGGAATTGGACATTTTTTATGATATTCATGAAAATGCTTCTCATTTTTTGCAGTACAATAAAAATGGTCATGATGATGAAAAAGTCCATCAAAAAGTTTAATTGTCATTGGTGCCAAGAAAATAAACACCAATGTTATTGAGATAATATTTTTAAGTTTTTTTGTCATTAATTTACTTTGAATAATGAGATTATAGTATTTATATAAAAAGTATTCATTTATGTTTCTGTTTGATTAAAAACAACAAAACTTTGTTTAGGAACTTTTAATCTTTCCGCAATTACATCACATTTTACCATCATCAGGTAGAAAATTCTTGAATCGTTTTCGTGCATTAGTCCTTCAAAATTCCCTTGCCCTTTAGAAATAATAAGATCTGCTGACTCATAAATTTCCATAAATTCTTTACTACATCTTTTGAGTATAGTAGATGGATAATTGCATCCATTAGATATTACTTTAGCTACTAAATTTATATGAGTTTCAATGGCATCATCTATAGTTACATCATTCAGAATAGGAGCACTTTTTATTCCATAATATACATTATCATGATTCATAATTTCGATAAAAAGTTTATCAAAAACTATTTCACCTGCATTATCACCAATATATAAGACGGTTTTAGCCGTGTTAATTTTGTTTTTTAATAATTCAGAATCATTTATTGCAAATTTAGCAGATAAAACATTGTTAATAGTTTGATGAATATCAAATTTGTCATTAGCGCTATAATCCATAATATTACCAGCTAATGCAAGCCTTAAAGCTAGATCAAAATGATTATTAGAATTTATAATCTTGGGTTTCCATTCATTATATAATAGCAGGGCTAGTTGATTACAATACTTTTTCTCTTCTGCGAAAGGGTCAGTAATTTCAAGTAATGTATTAAACTTATCCGTTAAAATCTTTTGAATTTCTGGATTTGATAAATCATTATTTTCTATTATTATCTGTTTATAATATGATAAAAAAATTTTTTTTGCTTTCAAAGGAACATTGAATTTATTTAATAAACTGGTATAAGTTTTTAAAAAACATTGTTCACATTTAACATTCATTTTTTTATTTATTAATGATCGCAATAATTTGCGTTCAAATTTAGATTATTATTCAAAAAATCAATTACTAATTCTTCAGCAGTTTTAACAGGTGCACCGACAAAAGCATTTATATTCTGCTCATTAAAAAGCATAATGGCTTGTTGTCCCATGCCACCAGCTATTACATCAGTTACGCCAAATTGAGCTATCCACTTAGGATATAAGCCTGGCACATGATCTGGCGGTGTTACTTCTTTAATTTCTTTAATAGTGCCATTTTCTACATTTACAATAGCGAAGGTCTGACAATGACCAAAATGAGCACATAAAACTCCATTTTCTAATGGGATTGCAATAATTTTTTTCATTTTTTTAAAATTTAAATGTTTACTAAAAATAATGAGAGATTCCTTTTAGCCTCTCATATTACTTAATTAATTATAAGTTGCCTCTGAAACGATTTTGTCGTCCCATACCACGACCTCTGCCACTACCAAAGCCTTTTCCATAACCAAAACCACGTCCTTGAATATTTTCAGGATTGTTTTTGTTAGGATTTTCGTTGGGCTCTGATACAGATTGATTTTTTAGATTCGCACCGAAATGGGTGCAACGTCCCATTTTTCGTCCTGTCATAGGACCTTGTCCATTGGGACCTGTTTGATTAAAACCTGGCATAATAACCTCCTTTTTAAATTGTTAATACTATTGTTTACCGCTTTTTAAGCGTTTTCCTTTTCCTATTCCACCTCCCGACTTGCGTTTTTTACCCATTCCCTTTCCTAGTTTCTGTAATTTCTCTTTGTCTGAAAGTTTACTACATTTTCCTAATTTACGTC
Source organism: uncultured Bacteroidales bacterium (assembly GCA_964431135.1). Lineage (GTDB taxonomy): Bacteria > Bacteroidota > Bacteroidia > Bacteroidales > GWA2-32-17 > Ch61. Next base: position 1,237 of record CAYSIN010000111.1, on the reverse strand, counting down.
CTGAACGAGAACCATCTCCATCAGGGCCTGTACCATCAAGTTTTGGCATAATTCGTTATTTTAATGATTTAACATTTCAATAATGTCTTTAATTTTTTTTTCAGGTTCTTTTAGAACAATCATTTGAATTTTTAAGCTGTCTAACAACGATTTTATTTTTATCCCGAACTCACCGGAGATAATTTTATTTATATTTCGAGAGGCAATTAATTGCACAGATGCAGGACCAGCGCCTTCTTCTGAATCTTTGTTCGGATTAGGAATAAATTCTATTGCTTTGCTTTCTGTATCGTAAACCACAAAGTAAGAACAACGACCAAATCGTTGGTCAATGGTTGATTCTAATGTATTTCCTGTAGATGTAATGGCAACTTTCATATTATTGGTTTTTAAAATTTCTGCAATTTGGACTTCCTTTTCTTTTCATAAAACTTTTACAATGTGGACAAATCTGTTTGCTACATGGATATCCGTATTGATGTTCTTGTTCAAACCCGCAGTTAGGACAAACACACATATCATAACAAGTCTTATCAGTAACATCTTCATAGGTATTCTTAAAATCAAACCTATAAACTTGCTGACTTCCACATAACGGACAATTATTAACAGGTTTTTCTTTTTTAGGATTATTGAAATAACAACTACATCTTTTACAATGATACCAGTCGCTGTCGAAATAAACTTTACCTCCTTTAATAGAAATTTGCCTGCCTTCAACAAACGCTTTAGCAATTTTTTGAAGAGCGGAAGCATAAATTCGTGTAAAAGTGGGTCTTGAAACACCCATCATAACAGATGCCTGATAATGATTAAGCATTTCATAATCGCTTAAACGTATGGCTTCATATTCCTCATATAGTAAATTAATCGGTTCTAATTTTTGTTTACCTAATTCTGGACCGTAAGGATTAAAACCCTTAATAACAGGGGGATTTGATACTTTTCTTATTATTTTTATCCTTGGAGACATAATTAAACAATAGTTCGCTGCAAAGATAATAAACTATTGTTCATTTTCCAAATTTATTTTATATATCGGATTTTAAACTTAAAAAATGAGGTTTGAAGGGGAATACAGAGATAATAAATATAATATGAAGTAAAGATACAAAATTTTGAATCTCACTACTTCATGAAATATTATACCAATTGGCATCGGGATAATACCATGTTGCATTCATAGGTACAATATTATATTCAACCACAAAGGACACAAAGAAGGCACAGAGAGCAC
>CAYSIN010000110.1:0-8432 GCA_964431135.1 uncultured Bacteroidales bacterium | reverse complement strand
CTCAGTGTAACACGCCATGTCTGGCTCGCCGGTGAACTTTCCCTACGCACTATGTGTTTAGGAAAAATTTCATCTCGTCAGCAATGACGAGACTTTTAGTCAAAAATTTCGTGAATATTCTAAGTATTTTGCCCTTCACGCCATGTCTGGCTCGCCGGTGAACTTTCCCTACGCACAATGTTTATATGAAGAATTTCATCTCGTTAGCAATGACGAGACGAGTTTTTTCTTTTGGGAATTTTGCTTTTTTGCGGGAAAAAAGAAAAGTACAAAAAAGATTAAAATGAGTTTTTAAGGGACGACTATAATAATATAATTCATTCTATAGAATCTATGATTATGCTTACTTTTTTGTAAACTACAAATAAATATGTAGGTTTGCATTTTCATTTTTGTATTGAGCGTTGCTGTTATTATATTAAATTGGAATGGTAAAGATATTCTGGCAAAGTTTTTACCATCGGTAGTGAAACATTCACAACTTCCCGATGTGTCGGTATATCTTGCCGACAATGGCAGTAATGACGATTCGGTCGGTTATGTCGAAAAAAATTTCCCAACAGTTCGTATTATCCAATTAGATAAAAATTACGGTTTTGCCGATGGCTATAATAAGGCAATGGAGCATATATACGAAGAATATGCAGTATTGCTTAATTCCGATGTGGAAGTTACCGAAAATTGGCTAATTCCGCTTATGGATTATATGAATCATCATCCCGAAACAGTAGCATGTCAACCAAAAATATTGTCGTATCAGCAGAAAGACCATTTTGAGTATGCGGGTGCAGCCGGCGGTTATATCGACAGATATGGTTTCCCTTTTTGTCGTGGTAGGTTTTTTAATGTTTTTGAAGAAGATAAGGGACAATATAATACCGTGGACGAAATTTTCTGGGCAACGGGTGCTTGCATGTTTATCCGTACCGAAACCTTTCGTGAAATGGGCGGTATGGATAACAAATTTTTTGCACACATGGAAGAAATAGACCTTTGCTGGCGAATATGGGCACGCGGTTATTCTATTGTTTATGTTCCCGAATCAAAAGTATATCATGTGGGTGGAGCAACACTGAATAAAACCAATCCTCACAAGACTTTTTTAAACTTTAGAAACAACTTATATCTATTGTATAAAAATGAACCCTCTCATCTTTTTTATATTTTTATTATCCGATATATTCTTGATTTTATTGCATTCTTAAAATTTATTGCCAGTTTTGAAGGACAAAATGCAATGTCGGTTCTTCGTGCTCATGCACAATTCATTAAAAACAGAAAAAAATTTAAACCAAAACGAAAAGAAAATTTATCAAAAACAGTGGTCAACAATATTCCTACTATTTACAGGCATAGCATTGTACTTGATTTTTTTATTCGTGGCAAAAAATATTTTTATCAATTGAGTTTTCGCAAGTAATGAGATAATCATATTTCCCCTTATACTATTTTCTTCTTTTTATTTTTCTCATGTATAATTATTGTAAAAAACTTTATCTTTGCGGGGTTTTAAATAGTATATAAATTTTATAGAATAAAGAATGAATTATATCGAAAAGTTAAAGCAGGATACACGTTTTATAGAAGGTATGAAAGCCTGTATAAATTGTGGAACTTGTACAGCAATATGTCCGGCAGCACAATATTACGAATATGACCCTAGGGCGATAGTAGATTTGATGCAACGCAAGCAGAATGACGAAATAGAAAAACTTTTAAAAAGTGATGTGATTTGGATGTGTGGTGAATGTCTATCGTGCAAAACACGCTGTCCACGCGAAAATGTTCCGGGATATATCATTCAGGCATTGAGAAAACTTTCTATTGATACAGGTTTTTTTACGGAATCAGAAATGGGCAGACAGCAAGTAGCAATCGTTAGAACTATTGGTAAACATATTCTTGAAGACGGCTATTGTATTTATATAGATAAAGTCGATACCACTATGTTTCCTGAACAAGGTCCCGTATGGGATTGGGCAAAAGAAAACATAGAAATAATTTCTAAACAGGTGGGAGCAAATTATCATGGAAACGGCAGCGGTTCGCTAAGAAAAATTCCAACAGAATCAATGGATGAACTGCATGCTATTTTTAAACAAACTGGCGGCACTGATTTTTTTGAATGGATAGAAAGTAAGTCCGCCGAAAAGGCTAAGGAACTTGAACTGAACTTTATTAAAGGAGAAAAAGATGAATATTTTTATTGTGTATATGAAAAAAATGTGAAAATGTGAAAATGAATACAATTAAAGAAAATATTATCGTTGAAAAATCTTTTCAGTTAGCATTAAAAATTGTTAGTTTTTGTGAACTTCTTGAAGCGAGAAATAAAAATGTTATTTCGAGGCAATTGTTAAGAAGTGGCACTTCCATAGGAGCGAATATAAGAGAATCTCAAAATTCTGAAAGCATTGAAGATTTTATTCATAAATTGAAAATTGCTGCAAAAGAAGCAAACGAAACCGAATATTGGTTAATGATTTGTAAACAATCCCCAAATTATCCTTTTAACGAAAAACTATTAGATGATATTCATGAAATTATACAAATACTTTCAAAAATAATTATTACATCCAAAAAGCATAAGTATGAAAAGAAAAAATGATATTTGTAGCAAAATTACATTTCCTCATTTCCAAATTTTCACATTTTCACATTTCCTCATTTCCAAATCTCCTCATTTCCAAATTTTCATATTTTCACATTTTCACATTTTCAAATTTTCACATAAAGGGTTATGATTCAAGAAGGTAAAAAACTATTATGGGCTACCTATCAGAAAGAAATTGCTGAAAATCGGTATTACTATGCAAGAAGTTGTATCCGTCAGAATTTTTTTCCTGGTGCCGAAGAAATGTTTTTAAAGATATTAAGAAATCATTTACACAAGGATATTTACGATGATGCCCGACAGACTACATGCACCGGAATAGGATATCATTCTTCCATCGTTCCGCTCGAAACAACTATGGCAGTAGTAGCACGCCAATTTTCACTCATGAACGAAACAGGGTATGAAAACTTTGTTTGTTCCTGTGTAACCTCTTTTGGCATTTATTCAGAAATGCTTGAAACTTGGGAACATTTTCCTGAAACACTTGAAAAAACACGCGAGAACCTTTACAAGTCCACCAAACGAACTTTTGAACTTCCCAAGAATCTGGTTCATGCCAGCGATGTCATTTATAAATTTAGGCTTGACTTGCTTCCCATGCTAAAATATAAACTTGTCAATGCCCATACAGGCAAACCATTGAATGTCGTTGAACATATTGGCTGTCACTATGCCAAAATATTTCCACACAAAGGCATTGGTGGCGCAGAATATCCGTATGTATTGGCAGGACTGATAGACGATTGGGGTGGACATATCGTAGATTATCCCGAACGTCGTCACTGTTGTGGATTTGGATTTCGACAGTATCTGGTTAAAGCCAATCGTGGATACAGTTATGCACATTCATTAAAAAAATTTGAATCCATGCAACCTTATGATGTAGATTTAATTATTACTAATTGTCCCGGATGCAATTATTTTCTTGACCGTTGGCAATATGTAGCCGCAGAATCGGAACACAAAGTATTTGGCGAAGACGGAAAGGCTATTCCTGTGTTGACATTTGAAGAAATTACTGCTTTGCTGTTAGGATACAACCCATGGGAAATAGGATTACAAATGCATCAAATTCCGGTTGAACCCTTATTGGAAAAATTGGGAATAGAATATTCCAAAGATGAAAAATATATAGGAACCAAAGCACCCGAACAGCCTGAATTATTAAATTATTAATGCTATGAATGAATGGACAGCCATTATAGGAGGTGGAATTGCTGGTATGGAAGCAGCATCCTGTCTTTCTCAATTTGGCAAAAAAGTAGTACTTATAGAGAAAACAAACCATCTGGGTGGACATGTATCTCAATGGGACAAACTTTTTCCAAATACAAGACCATCAAGCGAAGTAATGGACTTTGTGAAAAATAATCTTCCGTCAGCAGTGGAGGTAAAACTAAATACAACCGTTATTGATATAAAAAAAGAGAAGGATACATTTGTAATTACCTTGTCCAATGATGAAAAAATAAAGGTACATGCCCTATTAATTACCACGGGCTACGACGTTTTCAATGCTGCATTAAAAGAAGAATATGGATATGGAATTTACGATAATGTTATTACTTCCGTAGAACTTGAAGAATGGTTTAAAGAAAATAAACCGATTTTGACAAAGCAGGGAAAAGAACCTTCGCGTATAGGTTTTGTGCATTGTGTAGGGTCTCGTGATAGAAAAATAAACAATATATATTGTTCCAAAGTATGTTGTGTTACTGCTGTCAAACAAGCAATTGAAGTACGTCAAAAATTGCCTTTCTCCGAAGCATACTGTTTTTACATGGATTTACGCATGTATGGTTTATCGTTTGAAGAACTGTACAATGAATCGCAGGAGAAATATGGTGTAACATTTATTCGTGGACGTTTATCGGAAGCCGCTGAAACCAAAGACGGAAAAATAATAGTAAAAGTAGAAGACACCTTGCTGGGACGTCCTATGAAAATGACCATGGATTTATTAGTATTAATGGTGGGCATGACACCTTCGGATGGCACATCCGATATGATAAACAGGCTTCACCTTGATACCAATAGCAGCCGTTTTATTGCTACGGTAGATGAACATACGCAAACCAATATTACTTCTCAAAAAGGCGTTTTTGTAGCAGGAGCAGCCTCATCACCCAAAAGTATTGACGATACCTTTGCCGATGCACGTGCTGCTGCCTTGCAAGTAATTAATTATTTGAATAATTTATCGTAATGGGTCATGAATAAGTTTGGCTTTACTGTTAATAAAAGCAGAGTTATTGATTATGACCAAAATGACAGGGCATTATACTACTATCTTATGAGAGTAGAACCTTCTATTTCGCTTTGCATTGCCTGTGGAGCATGTACCGCTACTTGCTCTGCCGGCGTTTTTTCATCGCTCGATTTTCATAAAATCATGTTGAGCATTCGTCGTGGCGAAAAAGTATATATTGCCAATGAAATTACACAATGTATGCTGTGCGGTAAATGCCAGTTGGTTTGCCCTAAAAACGTTAATACTCGCGGGGTTATCTTAAATATTTTATCGTTTTTGCAAAGTTCAACATTATGAAGTTCGATGTATTTGTAATCCCTTTTTCTGTCGGTTTGGTTGGGCTAATTATTTTGCTGACGGTAAAATATACTCGATGGATAATATCGTTATCACGTACGCAGCGCAAGCAAATACGAAAAAGTTTTTTCTCTTTGAAATTCTTTACCTTTATTAAGGATATAGTTACAGATGTTTTACTGCATCTTAGAATTTTTAAAACAAACCCTGTACTCGGATATATGCACAGCAGTTTAGCCTTTGGATGGTTTTTATTAATAGTGTTTGGAGCCATAGAAGCCGATTTAGCCTCTACCAGCACAGTTAACAATTTATATGAACCTATCTTTTTTAAATACTTTCATCACGATTTGTCAGATTTTGCATACAGAGATTTTTTTTCATTCCTGATGGATTTTTTATTGTTGTATGTTTTATCGGGAGTGTTGCTCGCCATCATAAAACGTTTTTATTCCCGATTGATGGGGATGAAACGAACTACCCGTTTGTTCTGGACAGATAAAATGGCATTGTACAGTCTTTGGCTTATTTTTCCTATACGGTTGTTGGCAGAAAGTACTACAGCAGGCATATATCATAATGGAGGATTTATGACGAATAGTATTGGCAATGGATTGGCTATATTACTCCCATTGCATCATATTGAATATCCGGTGTGGTGGCTTTATTCCATAGACCTGTTGGTGTTTTTTGCATTTTTACCTTTTAGCCGTTACATGCATATCCCTACCGAAATGGTATTAATCGCATTAAGGCAATCGGGCATTTATACTAAAAATGTTATATCTGGATATTCACAATTTGAAATATTTTCATGTTCCAGTTGCGGTATATGCATCGATGTCTGTCAAGTTCAATCCATTACGGGAAGAAATGGTATGGTGCCAGCCTATATGTTTCAGAAAATACGTCATGGAAAACTGTTAAAACCTGCTATATACGATTGCCTTATGTGTGGACGCTGCCAACAGGCTTGTCCGGTAAGAATAAACATTATCAATTTAAAACTTGTTAAACGAAATGAAAAATTAAATCATAAACATCAGCACTACGAATACTTGCAACCCATTGAACTGGAAAAGAAACCCACCCGCATTGCTTATTTTGCAGGCTGCATGTCGCAACTGACACCTTCTATTCCAAAAGCCATGCAGAACATATTTAAGCAAGTGGACGCAGATTATTTTTTTATGGATGAAAATGGCACCATATGCTGTGGTCGCCCCTTACAACTTGCCGGTAAATATGATGATGCTCAAATACTGATGAAAAAAAACATTGAACTTATTCATTCGTCCCATGCAGAAATGCTGGTTACATCATGCCCTATCTGTTACAAAGTATTTAACGAAGAGTATTCGCTTGATATTCCTGTTTATCATCACAGTCAACTCTTTGCCATGTGGATGAAGGAAGGAAAACTGCCATTGCATAAACAAGCCCTGAATGCCGTATATCATGACCCCTGCGATTTGGGTAGAGGGTCATCCATTTATGAGCAACCACGCATCATACTTCGTTCGTGTGTCGAATTGAACGAACCAAAAGGAGTAGTTGCAGAAAAATCGCTATGCTGCGGAGGAAGTCTTGGAAATTTTTATTTTCAAGAAAAGGATAAGGTACAAGTTGCACACAATGCCTATAATTCATTGGTAAACAACCATACTGATTGTTTAATTACTGCCTGCCCTCTTTGCAAAAAAACATTTCAAAAAGTTGCCGAAATTCCCGTGATGGATATTGCCGAAATAGTAGCCAAAAGTTTATAACGGTTGGGCGGTATGCTTTTGTTGCCGATTACGGAGCCGCTTTCCTGTTGAGCACCACCTTCGTTACTGAGAGTCGTGAACTTCATTGTCCGAACGAAACCGGCAATTAAATTTAGCGTCATGTTATGGGCTGGCAATCATTTATTGTAGCATAAATTTCATAGGAATTGAACCTTTCCAGTCTTTAATTTTCGGAAAATATTTTATTAAAACTCTTATTAATTCCTTATCCAAATCTTTACTTACAGATTGTTTTATAGTTATTTGAATTATTTCTCCATTAGAATCAGTCATCACATCAGCAATAACTTTACCTTGTTCGTTTTTTATTATTGATCTTGGTGGATATACTATATGATTTGCTAAATTATATTGTATCAAATCATTTCGTTCAATTGTTTGGTTATTAATTTTGGTAGGTTTATAGTTTAAATATTTTTGATTTTCAATTATAAACGAATAATCTAATGTGTCGATAATTTTTTCTTGGTCGTCAATCTTATACCAGATTCCGGTCATGTCTCCATTATTATATTGTCCTATAAAATGCTTGTTTTTAAAATATCCATCTTCAATATCTGGATTCAAAGATTTATAATGACATTCAAAAACTTGTTCTTTCATATTATTTCCCCAAAGGCTACAATTTGGATTAGTAAAAATAAGAATTTTATATCCTTGGTCATTCTTGTAAATTTCTTTGATATATGTAGAAGTCCTGTCTTTTGAATCATTCCAATAATAATCAAGGAAAGTAGTCTTTATCGGTTGACCTATCACCTTTAATACATTAAAAATCAAAAATAATATAATTAAAAATCCTCTCATTTGTACATTTTGCTTGTCCATAATATCTGTGTAAACTTACCATTACGTTTATCTCTTCATTATTCATAGTGGAGATGTTTTGATAAAATGCTGTTCATGTGAGCAATATTGAATATGTGTCTTAAATAGTTCATTTTGTAACTCCGTATATAATTTTTACACTCACAAAAGTATATAAAAAATAATTCAAAACAAAATTATGAGGTGCTATTATTTTTTTTAAGACCTTTGTGTAAATTCAATTCATTTAAATAGGCGTCCCCTAAAAAGTACCTATCCTACCTCGTCCTCGTTTGCAACGAGGATGCACATTTTCATTTTTTTGAGAGCGATTTGGTATAACCTATCACTTCTGTTACTTTATCATAATGCCTGATGCCATTCGTCCTACCTCGTCCTCGTTTTTGTAACGAGGATGCACTTTTTTATTTGTTCCCTTAATCTCATAGCAAATTTAATTTTACCGAACCTTTTTTACCAATAAAATACCGGCACTACTATAAATATAATCTTCTTCATTACTAACTATACCTTCCATAACCGGGTTTTGATGAATATATTCAACTGCGTCGAGAGTGGGTTTACATCCTCGTTGCAAACGAGGACGAGAGTGGACTGCCCTCTTTGCAAAAAAACATTTCAAAAAGTTGCCGAAATTCCCGTGATGGAT
>CAYSIN010000109.1:0-8471 GCA_964431135.1 uncultured Bacteroidales bacterium | reverse complement strand
CGAGGAAATCGAGGTAAAGAGGTTCAGGGTTTTATAAACACTAATCTCAGTGTTAGCCACAAGGCAAGGAAAAAAGATTACCAGAAAACTAACTGATTTTTTTATTTGTATTGAAAAATTAATTATTTTTGCTAGTAAATAACTTTAAAAACATTTTATTATGGCAGTAACAATTACAATTACGATCGTTGTTGGAAGAAAAAAATACGATTGTACAGGATTCGGATGGTGCAAGGGCAGCATCGATATTTCTATGGGTGAAAGATCAACACTTACATTAGATGAAAAATGTGAGAAAATGGACATTGAATTCATTGAAAGACCAAGGAAATATGGAGATGTTTTCTTTGTGGACGAGGAAAGCGAACTTCCTAAAGAAGCAGCAGTTGCCTTAGGTTATGACTCTGTTACCATTTTAAGGGGAGAATATAAAATGGATTATATTCGATCCAAATGGGGGAAGACAACCGTAATGGTAAAACTTGGAAAAAAAGTTGAAACACCATGTGAACCATGTTGAAGTTTTTGAATAACCATAAGGTGAAGTTTTATATTCTTACCCTGATGGTTATTTTTTTCGGTTTTTCATTCTATGGCTGTAAGACTATTCTTTTAAAATTTTATGGTTATCATCAACCAAGAATAGAAGATAAAGTAACTATAATTAATTTTGCCAAAAAAAAAGGATTAATCATAGACAATATATATTGCTTTAATGAAAATGACTGGTATTGGGCTATTAAGGAAAAAAAAATAGCAAAGGATATTCCTGAAATATTAGTTTTTGACAAATCGGGAAAATTGATAAAATATAGAGAAGATAATCAATGCAATGCGAAAGCATTTTCATTTATTTCTTCACTTTCTACTGAGAGCAAATATGATATCGATACTTTGTTAATGTTTAATGACCTGTCTGAAAAACTTAAGGACTTAAACGGCAATAAAGTAAATATACAAATTAAAGATTCTATTGATTACTATATTTTCATATTTTGGACTTTATGGACTGGTAAATTAAACAAAGACCATGTAAAAGTATGGGAAAATGATGCTATAAATAATAATAATTGTAAAATTAATGTTTATAAAGTTAATATGGATTTGCAAAAATGGTGGGATAAAAAAATCGAATGACACTGCCCAGTGGCTAACAAAGGCTAAAATCAAGCGGGCGGAAAGTGCTAATTTAAAGTGTATTGCATCTAATAAATTTTATCGCAGGTTGACAGTGAATTGTTCCGAAATGCCCGCCAGCTTTTAGCCTAGACCGTTAAAAACAAGTATTTACCAATTTATCAAAACTTAAAAAGTCTTCCACAAGAAAGATGGTTGAAGTTCAGAAAGATTTACACAAGGTTTTACAGTTTTCTAATTTCAAGTTTAGCGTGGTTAATTACGACAGGGATTTTAATATCAAAAGAATTTTCTGATTTTTCTTATGGTGTAAATGCCATAATTCGGTTTCCAGTTGACTTAGTTAAAATGCTCTTTTCAGCGCGAACAGGTGCAGAATACGAAAATCCAGACACGCTTTTGCAATGGAAAGTTCTATTAATTTCCGCAGGTATTTGCCTTGTAATCTATTTAATTGTTCTGTTCGCTTCAAGAGCATCTGCTAAAAAAGTTTCGCCAATTCCGCCCGAAGTTAATATGGACAATCTAAATAAATATTAATCTGACAAATTGTCATATAAATTTTCTTGGTACAATGATTGATTAAGTAAATGGATATGTAAAATTTTAAAAAAAAATTGCCAATGAAGAAAGACTTCTACAAAATATTAAGCATCCCTTACACTGCGACACAGGAAGAAATCAAAAGAGCATACCGCAAAATTGCGAAGCAGTTTCATCCTGACATAAACCCAAACAATAAAGAAGCCGAGGAAAAATTTAAGGAAGCGACAGCTGCTTACGAAGTCCTCTCTGACACTACAAAGCGGACTGCTTATGACATCCAACTTAAGCAGGAACAAATCCGAGAGGAGCAATTGAAACAAGCTGAACGTGCAAAACAAAAGGCAGATCAAAGAGCAGCTTGGGCTGTAAGGCAAGCAAAACAAAGTTCAGGAGTGACATTTGGACAAGTATTGTTTGGTGTGATTCTTTGTGTTTTGGTGATTGCAGGTTTTTCAGCACTGGCAATTAACGATAAAAAGTAATTTTACTATGGCAATAACATCTGACACTTTCAAGAGAGGAATGAAAAAAAGTTATACCTTTGTGTGTGTAAATTTATATACGTAGTTACAAAATGAACTATTTGAGACATATATTATTGCTTACATTTTCAACATTTTATCAAGACATCTCTATGGTGGATAATGAAAATATAAACGTAATGGTAAGTTTACACAGATGTTAGCGGCAACTATAACGGACACTACAAAAATGAACTTACGAAAGGAAAACTGCTATATCATTACTGGCGGACCAGGTGTTGGTAAGACGACACTTATTAATGAATTAGCAAAATTTAAATTCAAGATTATTTCCGAAAGTGCTAGAGAAATTATCAAACGAGAAATAGAAAAAAATGGAGATGGGCTTCCTTGGAAAGACAGAGAACTTTATACCAGTTTAATGTTGAAAGCATCATTAGAGGACTTTAACGCTGTTTCTTCGAAAAGTTCAGATATTTACTTTTTTGACCGTGGAATTTTGGATGCAATTTGTTATGCGAATATGATTGGATTGAGCGTTTCTGCCGAAATGGACGACATTGGCAAAAATAATCTTTACAACCAAAAAGTCTTTATCCTTCCACCTTGGCAAGAAATCTATCATACAGACAATGAACGGAAACAAACTTGGGAAGAAGCGACATTAACATTCAAAAAAATGAAAGAAACATACTTAAACTATGGGTATGAAATTATTGAGGTTCCAAAAGAAAATATTGAAAATCGAGTAAATTTTATACTAAATAATATTAATAGCAGCCGCTAACAAGGTATTGCCAAAAGCGGGGTTGAGCGGCTTCGATTGAGCATTTGTAAAAGGTTCAACATTCGTTCTTCGATTGAACTTTTGTGCTAAATCCCCGCCTTCGGCAATACCCCAACCGTTGGCTGCCACCTTTTGCGACAGTTGAAACCTTAACAACCGAAAATGGAGCATGACTTTTACCTTAGATAAAACAAAATAAATTAGACAATGAAACAGACAATTCTAATGATTTGCATGTTGACTATTTCAACATTCTTGTTTGCAGGTACACCGCCTGACGCTGTTACCAAAGCTTTCAAACAAAAATTTCCGACTGCCACACATGTGAAGTGGGGAAAAGAAAATGCATCGGAATGGGAAGCAAACTTTTCAGTCAGCACGACAAAAATGTCTGCAAACTTTTCTAGGAGCGGACAATGGCTGGAAACAGAAACTGAAATTCCTGTATCGCAGCTTCCTGAAAGAGTTACTGCTGCTATCATAAAAGCAAATCCAAATTTCACGATTGTCGGCGGTGACAAAATAGAAAGTGCAAAATCAGGCGTACTTTATGAAGCCGACATCCAAAGTGAAAAGAAAAAGAAAGAAGTCATTTATAAAGAAGATGGCACATTTGTAAAATAGCTTTCGTTTTGCATGACTACTGAACAACCAAATAAGGTTGCCAAAATCACGCTGATTTTTTGGCTTATGAAAATTGTCGCCACAACACTTGGCGAAACACTCGGCGATTTTATTTCCATGACTTTGAACTTGGGCTACAGCGTGGGTATCGCAATCACATTTGCATTCTTCTTGGTGGTGTTACTTACCCAGCTTTCGGTTAAGAAATACATACCTGTTGTTTATTGGATGGTAATTATCGGCACTACCACCTTAGGAACAGAGATTTCAGACTATATTGACAGAACGCTTCATCTTGGTTATACTGTAGGAAGCATTTTACTTGTGAGTTGTTTAGTATTGACTTTATTTTTGTGGTTTCGCAAATACAACAACCTTGAAGTTTTTCCAATCGCTGACAAGCAGAAAGAAATTTATTACTGGACTGCAATTCTTTTCTCCAACAGTTTAGGAACCGCTTTCGGAGATTTTCTTGGTGACTATTTTGGTGTAAGTTATTTGCAAGGTGCGATCATAACTGGCGGCGTAATTTTTGTCGTTGTGCTGCTGCATTATCTGACAAAAATCAATCACATTGTTTTGTTTTGGATTGCCTTTATTTTTACAAGACCCTTCGGTGCTACGTTTGGTGACTTTCTTACAAAGCCGACCGACAAAGGTGGTCTGCATCTCGGCACTTTGAATTCATCGCTTGTTTCAGTTGGTGTAATGACAGTTCTACTTTTTATAGCACACCGTCAAAATAAATTGAACGGAAAAACATGACGATAGCGATAAGACGGCAGCTAACAGTGTGTTTATAAAATTGTGGCTGTAGGTTAAGAATTCAACTATAAATTACTATTTTGCTTTTGTGGTTAATTGAAACAGACGTTTTTCAAATACCACAACTTCATAAACACGTTAACGTTATGCACAATCAAAAAAAAAAGTTTGTACTTTAAAATAATATTCGTACCTTTGTTCTATGTTTAATTAAAATTTTAAAAAAATGGAACCTATTGATCCTTTCATGAAAGTTTCTATTAAAGCCAGAACCTTGGCTAAGTATCACATTGTGATAACTTATTTAGAAACAAAAGAAAACTACAAACCAGAAATGACTGAAGATGATTTTATTGGCAATTGTCTCGCATTTCTTGGACGTGTAGAACTTCCAGATTATTTCAAAAACTACCTGAAAGTTGTTTACAAATTTCACGTTGCTGACATAAATGTTGACATCGTGTATGAAAAAACAGATGGTCGAGCATTTACAGAACTTGCCAATGAGTTAATTAAACGAATTGAACCTGGAATGAATGAAATTGAGTTTGAAAATCATCTCATTCCCGGATATCCTGCTGGCGGCGGTGACTTAAAGAAAAAGCCAAAATGGGTTAACTGGGTAAGGAAGTTTTTTGACTGGTTAGATGATAACTGGCCAGAGAAATAAATCTTAACGATAAAAATTAATAACTGGTAAGTATTTCATTTATTTAAATACTTATTAGTTTGTTCACATACTTGCAATTCATAAAAACTATGAGATATATTATTCTTTCGATAAATATTTTTTTATTAATCATTTTTGAAGGTTGTCAAATTACTCAGGCATTGCGAACAGGTAAAGTAATGAGTAAAGCAGAAGTGTGTAATAGTGATTATTATTGTATAGTTCCGTTTGAATTTACTGGTGGTCATATCGTAATAATGACTAACATTAATGGTCAGAACAAAAAATATAAGTTTTTTCTTGATACAGGAGCACCAACAGTAATAACAGCATTATTAGCAGACTCACTAAAAATAAAAAGGAAACGAATATTTTCAAAAGACACAGACTCTGGTCCAATTCAAAACACATTCTGTATAATTAATAGTGTTCAAATCGAATCAGTCAAGTATAAAAAAGTCGGTGCAATAAACATTGATTTAAATAGAATGGTTAATTCCAAATGTAATCAAATACTAGATGGCATTATTGGGTCAAACGTATTAAATAACAGCATATTGCAAATTGATTTTGATAAAAAGAACTTAGTATTAACTGACAAAATAGGTAAATTGAGTTACATTGATAAAGCAATAAAGATAAAATTTAATACAGTACCTTTTACTAAAACTCCGATAATTAAAATATTAATTAATGACACTATTCCTATAAACCTTGTTTTTGACACAGGATTTAATGGATTTATTACATTAAATGATTATAGAAATGATAGCACAATATACAAAAGCATTGATGACAAGAATAGAGTAGATGCATTTGGGATAGGTTATAGCGACATATCAGGAAAAACAGACTCCGTTAATTTATTTAGTATTTTAAGGGGCAATTTTACGTTTGGCGACACTACGTTAATTGTTCCATTAACATATGGTAAATATAAAAATAGTTCTTCCAGAAAACAAGGTTCTATAGGCAATATTTTTATGAAAAATTTTATCGTTACTATTGACTGGGATGAGAAATATATATATTTATTTCCAACGGAAAAAATAAGAATACCTGATAATCGTAACACTTTTGGAATTAATTATGGGTTTGTTGGAAATAAATTAATAATAGGTACAGTTTATAAAAACTCAGAGGCATATAAACTTGGCATATTACCTGGTGATACCATTTATTCTATCAATGACATTTTAATATCATCGTTGAATGATTCCGACATTTGTGATTACAATAATGGTAAAAGAGATTTAAATGACAACGGGAAAGATATTTTTATTAAAATTAATAAAGGCGATTCTATAGTACAATATTATCTTAAAGAGTACAAACTATTTAATGACTAAAATGATTGACATGTGCATAACACGGGCTTAGCGTCATGCAAAACAAGTTTTTATTGACTTGATAATAAGGTGTTTTGCATGAACGCCAAGCCCGAAACCGTTATAGTGCATATTAGAAAGAACAAAACAGCATAGAACATTAACAGAAATTTGATTAAATTTGCAATATGGAACTTGAAAAAATATACAATGAAAATTGTTTGATTACAATGAAAAATATGCCTGACAACTATGTTGACTTTGTAATTACATCACCACCATATGACGATATAAGAAATTATAATGGTTATCAATTTGAATTTGAAAAAATTGCTAAAGAATTATTTCGTATTATAAAACAAGGAGGAATAATTATTTGGGTTGTAGCTGACGCAACAATTGACGGAAGCGAAACTGGAACATCGTTTAAGCAGGCATTATTTTTTAAAGAAATTGGTTTTAGACTACATGATACTATGATATATTATAAAAATAATCCAATGCCCCAAACAGGAAAAAGATATCATCAGCATTTTGAATATATGTTTGCTTTTTCGAAAGGATGTCCCAAAACATTTAATCCCATTACAGAGCCAACAAAATATCAAGGACTTGCTAATATGAAAAATCGCGGTCAAAATGGTTCTCTTGATTATGAAAAAGTGGAAAGAACAACAGAAAAGAAAGTAGGGAATGTGTTTTTTTATTCAGTTGGAGGTGGAATTTCAACAAAAGATAAGATTGCATTTAATCATCCTGCTATTTTTCCGGAAAAACTTGTTGCTGATCAAATTAATACATGGACTAACGAGAACGATTTAGTTTATGACCCTTTTATGGGAAGTGGTACTACTGCTAAAGTTGCACATTTATTAAAACGAAGGTGGATTGGTTCTGAAATCTCAAAAGAATATGTTGCAATTTCAGAAGAAAGATTAAAAGAAAATACAATGAATAATTTATTTACAGCAATATAATATGAATTCAGTAGAAAAAGGTTCTCAAACAGCAAAAGACGACTTTAGAAATGAAGACGATATTGTAAAAAGTTTAATGACTGGAAAAAAGACAAAGAGGCTCAAGCATGGTTAGTCATAATGAAATACAAACTTTCAGAAATTGAGTATGTTGAAGCTGTAAAAATATCTGGTTACAAAACAGACATTCAAGTACAAGTAACCATAAAACTCAAGAAAGCAATTGATGTTGAAAATTTACAGGTTAAATTGGTAAGTAATCCTAAAGGATTTAATCAAATTGATAAGCGATGGGTTGATAAATACACAGAAATGTGGAATATTCCTTTACCAATTATTTCAATTTTAAAGAGATATACAGGGGAAGAGAAACCTACAATCAAAAAGCCAAAAGATAAAAGAAGGATGTTTGCAGATGAATTTTCTGAAGTTGAACAGAAAGTAATTTTAAAATGGTTAAAGAAAAATCAATCTTTAATTGTTTCAGACATATTGAAAGGACAAGGAAAATTTGCAGCAGAATTGATGTTAGTTGCACAAAAAGTTGAGAAAAACGCAAGGTGGATTCTTAAACCAATGAATTTTTGTATGAACTATTTCGGAAACGGAGAAATTGAAATTACTAACAGAGGAAATTTTAAAATAGGAAGAATTACTATTCAAAGAAAAGGTGGTGATGGAGGAAGAGATACAGCAAAGATGTTGCAATTTAAAATTAATCCAGCAGAATTGTTTGACAATGAATAAAATACGCACTATAACAAAGGCTAAAATCAAGCGGGCGGATAGTACTAATTTGAAAGGTATTGCAACTAATAAACTTTATCGCAGGTTGACAGTGAAGTGCTCCGAAATGCCCGCCAGCTTTTAGCCTCATCCGTTAGCAAACATTATAAAACGAGAAGCCATGAAGAAAATTAGACTAATCTCAATTCTCTTTATCCTTTTTTTAAGCCCCCTCTATGGCTAATAATACGTCTTTTGGAAATTTAGACAAGTTGCGTTCATATATGAAAATTCGTTAAAAGTTCAAAAAAGATAGTATTTTGTGATTTTGGGAATGGGATAAGACATCCCCCTGACCCCCTTCAAAGGGGGAAGAATTTGGGAAATGGGCTATTGCTCAACACCTCCCCCGTTGAAGGGGGAATTAAG